>CAZWBW010000011.1:0-7156 GCA_964632355.1 uncultured Anaerolineaceae bacterium
AGTGGGGTGTGCGAGCGCCGGTGTCGTGGCTCCCGCTTGTTGTCGGGGCTAGACCGCCTCATTCGCTAATGAGGTTTGCGTTAATGACTGATCAACAGGTGAGCAAGCCACTGAGCTGGCGCGTCATCGGATGCCTCGTTGCAGCAGGATTCGTGGTGGTAGGGTCTATGGGCCCGTGGGCGAAAGTGCTCGTGTTTTCGAAGGCTGGTACGGAGGGTGATGGGATGATCACGCTCCTGTTCGGTGCGATTGCCGGAGTGATCGCGATTGTCGGCCTGTCTCGTCGTGTCCTGGGGCGAGGCAGTGCACTGGCAATGGCTGGATGCTTCGGGTTGGCGGCGCTTATTGGGATAGTGACTGGGCGGACGTTTCGCGAATAGCGGAAGCGGAAGAGCGCCTGGTTCCCGTCGAAGTGGGGTGGGGGCTGGTGTTGATGACGCTGGCAGCCATAGCTGGAGGCGTAATGGCGCTTGGCCTGGTGTTCGAGGCACCCAGGGCCCGCAAGGAACGGTCCGAGGTACCGCCTACGGCGCATCCTCCCGTACAATGATCTCTGCGCGGAGAGGTGTCCGAGTGGTTGATGGTGCCGCTCTCGAAAAGCGGTGTGCAGCAATGCACCGGGGGTTCGAATCCCTCCCTCTCCGCCATTCCTCTTAGTTCCCAGTGCTCAGTGCCCGGTTCCCAGTGCAGCACGCGCTCGTTCGAGGCGCGGTTGGCCGCTGCGTGATCGACTCGAGGCCGGCGTGGACCTGACGTCGGGCGGCCGCGCGTGATCCGGTGGGCCTGTGCCGAGGTCGCGGATCGACGCGCCCTGGCGGTCGCGGTACTTGTACGGCCGTCGGCCTTCGGCTGCCGGGTTGGAACTCACGCCCCGGGAGCAGCGAACCCGCCTCGTTCGCCTCCGGGAACGGGGAACCGGGAACCCAACTGCGCACTGAGCACCGCGCACTGGGCACTGCGCTCCGCGCAGGCCATACTCGCCCCGTGATCACTCACCTTCGCGGACAACTCGTACACATGGACCTGGCCGGGCCGTCGGTCGAGATCGACGTGGCGGGGGTGCGGTACGAGGTGCTGGTGCCGTTGTTCCTCTGGCCCGAGCTGCAGGCGATCGCTGGCGACGGCGACCTTTCGGATGACGCGCCGGGGCCGGAGGTCGGGCTGCACATCCACTATTCGGCGACGGCGAACCAGCCGGTGCCCGTGCTCGTCGGGTTCCTGCGCCGGGCCGAACGCGACTTCTTCCGGAAGTTCACCACGGTCGAGGGCATTGGGCCGGCGAAGGCCGTAAAGGCGATGAACGTCTCGGTCAGCACCATCGCGCGGGCCATCGAACAGGAAGACCGGGCGACGCTCACGAAGCTGCCGGGCATCGGGCCGCGCGCCGCGGACAAGATCATCGCGCACCTTCGCGGCAAGGTCGTCGCCGAAGCCGCGATGCACGACGGCGGTATCGAGCAGCCGGTCGACGCGGGCAAGCTCGAACACACGCGCGCCATCGCCGACGCCATCGAGGCGGTGACAGCGCTGGGGTACCCGCGCGCCGAAGCCAAGCGCTGGGTCGAGGAGGCGCGGGAAGCCGACCCGTCGCTCGAAACGGTGGAGGAACTGACACTGGCGGTGCTTCGCGCGCGCGGGCAGAGCTGATTCGCCCCTCGGAATTGGCGTCGATACCATGGCCCTGTGAGCGACGCCGAGCCCCCGCCGCAACCTGCCCCGCCACCGTCGACCCCGTCGCGCGAACGCCCGTTCTGGACGTGGTTCCTGACGCCCATCGCGGTCATCATCGGGTCGTGCATCATCGCGGCGGCGGTGTACCTCTCGCGGACAGACGACGACGCGGCCACGCCGCCAGCCGACGGTTCGGTCGCGACTGCGCCGGCTTCGAACCAAACCGTACAGGGGCCGTCGACGCTGCTTGCGGCGTTCGAAAGCTACGTCGAGGTGCTGGAACTCGACGGCGCGGCGTTCGAACAGTGCCTTGCCGGCGCGCAGGAACGGGCGCAGGTGGTGAACGCGCATTTGCAGCGCGGCCGCGAACTCGGCGTGACGGGCACCCCGACGTTCTTCATCAACAACAAGATGGTCGTGGGCGCGCAGCCGCCCGAGGTGTTCGAGGAGATCATCGACCGGGAGCTCGAGGGCGGCGCCGACTCAGTCGAGGAGTACTCGTCGCTCGTCCGGGAGCTTGCGGCGAACGGTAGCTTCGCCATCCTCGACGAGCCGGTTGACGTCTCCGACGCGGTCATCGAAGGGAACCCGGACGCGAAGGTGATGGTGGCCGAGTTCAGCGACTTCCAGTGCCCGTTCTGCCGGCGGTGGAACCAGCAGAACCTCGACCGGCTGCGCGAACGGCTCGGCGACGACGTGGCGCTCGCCTTCCTGCACTTCCCGATCACGCAGATTCACCCGAACGCGGGCAACGCCGCGATCGCGGCCATCTGCGCGGGCGAGCAGGGCAAGTTCTGGGAGATGCACGACCTGCTGTTCGCCCGCCAGGACGAGTGGCAGAACCTGCCGCCGAATTAGTGCGCGACCGACTACCAGGCGCCGCCGATTTGCACGCCTCGCCGTTGATGGGCGGCGTTGGCAATCCCGAGGCCTGGGGGACTCGGCACTCAGCCACCGGGCACTGAGCACCGGGCACTGCGCACTACAGGATCGGGTCGACGATGATGGCCTGTTCGCGTTCGGGGCCGACGGAGATGATGTCGACCGGGCAGCCGAGGAGCTGTTCGACGCGGCGGATGAAGGCCTGGGCCTGCTTGGGCAGGTCGTCGAAGTTGCGGACTTCGCTGGTGGCGTCGGTCCAGCCGGGAAGCTCTTCGTACACGGGCCGCACGCGGTGCAGCACCGACTCGAGCGCGGGCAGGGTGTCGATAATCTGGCCGTCGAGTTCGTAGCCGGTGCAGATCTTGATCGTCTCGAGCCCGTCGAGCACGTCGAGCCGGGTGAGCGCGAGCGCCGAGAGCCCGTTGAACCGCACGCTGTAGCGGGCAGCTACGGCGTCGAGCCAGCCGATGCGGCGCGGGCGGCCGGTGGTGGTGCCGTACTCGCCGCGGCCGTACTCCTTGCCGTGGTCGCGGAGGCGGTCGGCGGTTTCGTCGAAGAGCTCCGTCGGGAAGGGGCCGTTGCCGACGCGCGTGCAGTAGCTCTTGAACACGCCGACGACGCGCTGGATCTCGGTAGGGCCCACGCCAACGCCGAGGCCGGCGCCGCTGCTCGAAGAACTCGGGACGCTGGAGGTGACGTAGGGGTAGGTGCCGTGGTCGAGGTCGAGCAGCGAACCCTGCGCGCCTTCGAGCAGCACGTATTCACCGCGGCGGTGCGCTTCGAGCACGGTCTGCTGAGCGTCCCCGACGTACGGTGCGAGGCGAGCGCCGAATTCGCGGTAGCGCTCGATCACGTCCTTCGGGTCGATGGGCTCGCCTTCGTAGACGCGGGTGATGACGCGGTTCTGGTATTCGATGACGGCTTCGACGCGCGCCTGGAGGTCTTCGGGGCGCAGGAGGTCGCCGATGCGGATGCCGCGCCGTGCGACCTTGTCGACGAAGCAGGGGCCGACGCCCTTGCCAGTGGTGCCGATGGCGTTGGCGCCGCGCATCTTCTCGTCGAGATGGTCGAGCACCTTGTGCCAGGGCATGATGACCTGTGCGCGGTCGCTCACTACGAGGCGGCCGGTATCGATGCCGCGCTGTTCGAGGGTTTCGATTTCGGTGAGCAGGACTTCGGGGTCGATGGCGACGCCGTTGCCGATGACGCAGGTCTTTTCGGGGTAGAAGATACCGGCGGGAACGAGGTGGAGCTTGAATTCGCCCCGTTCGTTCACGATGGTGTGGCCGGCATTGTTCCCGGCTGAGTAACGGGCCACGACACGGGCCTTCCGAGCCAGCAGGTCGACGATGCGGCCTTTGCCCTCGTCGCCCCACTGCCCGCCGACAACGACGACGATAGGCATGGGCTGCTCCCCCCGGGGCGCGCCAAATAATGGACGCAAGTAACGGGCCCCCGGCTGGAGGCCCGTTAACGCATGGTAGCAGGGTGGGTGTCTCGCCCGCCACTATTCGCGTGTGCCCCGGGGCGGCGGATGGGGGGGCCAGGTTACCGAAGCGGAAAGCGGAGGGGAGAGAACACGCCTGCCATTAGGGTCAAGCTGTTACAAGACAGAAAACCTCGAATCCCACGACATAAACGGCCTGTTGCGTGAATTTCTTGTCATGATGTGCCCCGCCTATCGGTCTATAGGCGTAACGTTACGTCTGCGTGGATCACCGCGCCGGAGTCGGGAGATGCAAAGCTGGACCGAGAGCTGGCTCACCGATAGTTGCGGCCCCCTTGGGCACACCCTGATTGTCATCGCGACGGAGGGTGAAGCACCGGTGCTGCGCTGCACGCGTTGCGCACGGCGGGAGGTGTTGGGTGGTGGCACTTGCCTGGTGTGTAACAACCCCGGCGAGTCGACCTTCACGCTGTACCGAACCGTGAGCACCGCGCCGGTGGCGACCGGGAAACTGTGCAGCACGTGCGAACGTGAGCTGATGGCCGGGCCACCGGTCGCGGGCTGGTATGCGGTGCCCGAAGGCGAACCGGCGCGCCCGGAAGAGTGTTTCGAGCAGCGCGCCGGCTAGACGCTGACACTCCCGAAGAACTCAGCGGTTACCCGTTTGAAACAGGTGTCGCACATGCCGTGGCTAATGCGAGCCGGCGGGAGGCGTAGTGCGTCGTACTCCTCATGGCCGATCCAGCGGCGGCTATCGAACGGATGGCGGAACCGTTCGCAGTAGCTGCATGCGGTCACAATGAGCGCGTCGTCTTCGAACATCCCGGGGAGACGGAGCGAGAGCGTGGTCACCGTGGGGCGCGGCCGCTCTGAGAGAAGCACCGACTGGTAAAGGAAGCCTGCAGGTTGGCCGTCGAGCCGGATGAGCGAGACGTGCAGGCGCATCCGCCGGATGCGGTCCGGCGAGTCGCAACGGAAGTCGAGGGCGACCTGTTCGCGTTCACCACGCTGGAGGCTGGCACGGACGCATTCGTCGGCGCGGCGCGGCCCTTCGCCTTCGATGAAGGACGTGAGCGGCCGCCCGATGACTGTGCGTGGGTCGGCGAGTGCGTATGCGCCGTTGGCTTCGGCGAACCGCCGCCAGGGGCCCGAGTTGCAGGCCACGATGCGGCCATCGAGGCCTACCACGTAGGCGATCCCCGGGAGGGAATCGACAATCGACTGTGCGGGCCAGTCCAGCGCCATTGGACGGATCGTAGATCTGTCGAGCCTGACGGTCTGCCCGGGAGAACCCTAACGCCCGGGGGAAACGCGGACGGGGGCTGGCAGTGTGTGAAGCGGGCCACACTGCGCGGCGAACCAGCGGGTCGCACGGTTGCTGGGGAGGGTACGCTCTCTAGGCAGGAGGTTCCGAGTGGGAAAAAGCCGCCGTCAGCGGATCGCGATCGCCACGTGTTTGGATTCCCTGGTCTTTCCGGGCAGCAGAGGCCCTGGTAGCGGGTGGTTGCCCCTGTCTTGCTGACACGTGTAAGGTTCGACTTACATGAGCAAGCTGAGTGCATCACGTGAAAGCCACCTCCTCGGCCTGAACGGGGCCAGGCCCTCGTGGGCGTTCATCGGCCGCGAGGTCGCCATCGCTGTGCTCGCGTTCGTGATTTATTTCGGGGTGCGCGGACTCACGGAGTCGCGCGTCGATAGGGCGGTCGACAACGGCGAGCTCATTCTGCGGTTTGAGCGGTGGCTGGGGATCGCGCGGGAGGCGGCGTGGCAGTCGCGAATTCTCGAGCACGACTGGCTGGTCACGCTATTCAACTGGATCTACATGTTCGGTCACTGGCCGGTCATCGCTGTGGTGGCGTTCTGGCTGGTGTACACGCAGCCGCGCCACTACCGGCTCATCCGGAATGCGTTCCTGGTATCGGGCGCGATTGGGCTGGTGATCTTCGCGCTCTTCCCGGTGGCGCCGCCGCGGCTGCTCGACCCGGAGGTGGTGGACACGGTTTCGGAGCGCTCGCGGAGCTACCGGGTGCTCCAGCCGCCGGTGTTCGTGAACCAGTACGCGGCGATGCCGAGTCTGCACTTCGGCTGGAACCTGCTCATCGGCATCGCGTTGGTGGTGTATGCGAAGCCGGTCGCGCTGCGGGTGGCCGGCGTGCTCCTCCCGGTGGCGATGTTTGCAGCCGTGGTGTTAACCGCGAACCATTACATTGTGGACCCCATAGCGGGGGGCGTCGTGGCGCTGGTCGGCCTGTGGGTCGCCTGGCGCATCGACGTCGCTGAACACGCGAAGGGAGAACCTCGCCCGATTTCGCTCCGGACGATCGAGAGGAGAGAGAACCGAATGTGGCGAAGGACAGTGCCAGAGCGGACTCTGAGCGTGGCGCACCGCGCCGGGAACGAACTGGCCCTGCTCCGTGAAGCTGAAGCGATTGGCGTGGATCTCATCGAAGCGGACGTGCGCTACTGGCGCGGACGCATCGAGGTTCGCCACCTGAAGACGATGGGGCCAGTGCCGCTCCTGTGGGACCGCTGGGTGCTTCGCCCGGCGTGGAAGCACCAGCCGCTGCTGCTGCAGGACCTCCTCCCCGAAGTGGGGCCGCGCACGGAGTTGATGCTCGACTTCAAGCCGGGCGATGCGGCTTATGCCCAGCAGGTGCTCGAACTGATGCGGGAGATCATGCCCGGGCGCGAATACACCGTCTGCTCGCAGTCGTGGGAACTGCTCGAATGCTTCGCGGGCGAACCGGGGGTGCGCGTGGTCCACTCGGTGGGGAACCAGCGGTTGTTGCGCGCGGTGCTCCCGCACCTGCGCGAGTTCCCGGAGGACGCCCGGGCGATTTCGATCCACAAGAAGCTGCTCACCCCGGCGGTAACGGAGGAGTTGCGCGCCGAGGTGCCGCTGGTGATGAGCTGGCCTGTGAACGACGAGCAAACACTTCAGCGGCTGGAGTCGTGGGGCGTAAACGGCTTCATCAGCGACAACATGGACCTGCTTCGCAAGCTCGCCGAGGGCCGGGGGCCGGCACCATCGGGGGCGCTGCGCAGCGCAGCATCCGAGGAATCCTGAATCTCGAACCCTGCGGCGCCCTCCGCTGTGAGTGATCTGTGAGCGGGGCAGCGAACCGGGGGATCTTGCCTTCCCGCCGCTATGTCCAG
>CAZWBW010000011.1:7166-10510 GCA_964632355.1 uncultured Anaerolineaceae bacterium
GACTTCGACCGGTGCGCGGGCAGACGCCCGGCCGATTGGAGGTCTTCGATGGCACAGGACGAGCGCGAACGGCAGGTGCCGGGCGAAACCGGTGGGGAGAGCCGCGAATCCCTTGCCGATGCGATGAGCGGGCCGAACGAAGGTGGCGGCGCCTGGACGATGGAGCACGAGGGCAGGCTGTCGCAGGAGCGTCATGCAGCCCGGGCGCAACCCGCGGCTGCTCCATCGGGCACGTATCGTGGCATGGCCGGGAGTCTCGCCCATGGCGTTATCCCCACGGGTGAATCGAACGTAACGGCGGCGCTCAGCCGCGATGGCCCTCCCGTGCGAAGCAGCGAAACGCATGCCAGGAGGCGGGCTCGCTACGACACCCCGGAACTGAGCGGCCAGTTCTACCGCGTCGAGCTCGGGGACACGTTGCCGACGATCGCGGCGCGCTTCTACGGCCGTGCGGAAGAGTGGGAGCGCATCGCGGAGGCGAACCGGGACCGGCTCGGCGAGGAGCGCTCCGTGTACCCCGGCCAGGAGATCCTGATCCCGGACAGCCGCTAGGTTTCGAAGCCGGACGGCCTGCGGTCGCGGCCCGAAAGCACATCCGGGAGTTCGCCGGCGGGCACACTAATCCACATCGCGCCGCGTTCGACGCGGAAGGTGGCCGGCGTTTCGCCGAGGAAGTCGCCGTCGACCTGTACGGGGAAGCCGGGCGTTGCGAATTCGACGCATTCGGCGCGCGCCTGGATGACCCGTTCGTCGCCAGCGAGGCGGGAAACCGCGAGCCGTGCCGAGAGCCGGGCCCCATCGAGCACGGTGTGCGGGCAGAGCGCGACCACGTCGAGTTGGCCGTCGTCGGCGTAGGCGTCGGGCGAGAATTCGACGCGGCCGCCATAGAGCCGGGTGTTCGAGATGACCATGACGGCGAGGTCGTCTTCGAACCAATGGTCGTCGGCGCGCCAGCGGGCGGGTTCGGGCTTGAGCCGCGGGATGGTGACGGCGCCCTGGAGCATGTAGGCGGCATCGCCGAGTTTGCGCTTGAGGTCGGGGTTGAGGCGTCGCGTGACCTCGGCGTCCCACCCCACGCTGGCCATGAGGAGGAAGCACCGGTCGCCGGCCCAGCCGACGTCCATGCGCGTGCGCTGGCCGGCCAGGTGTTCGTCGATGGCGCCGCGGACGCTGCCGGGCAGGTCGATTTCGCGCGCGAGGATGTTGACGGTGCCGGCCGGGAGCGGCGCGAGCGCTGTGTTCGAACCGACGAGGCCCTGCGCGGCGTCGCGGAGGGTGCCATCGCCGCCGGCCACGAAGAGGAGGTCGTCGCCCCGTTCGGCGGCCTTTCGTGCGGCTGCGGTGGCTTCTTCGGGCGAGCCGGGGATCACGAGGTCGGTCTCGAGCCCCTGCTTGCGGATGTAGCGGACCGCCCGTTCGGGTTCGGGGAGGCGTTTCTTCACGCCCCGCGCCACGGGATTGATAAGGAACGTCGCACGCCGGTAGGGGGTCGTCATTTGCGGCCGGTCTCAATCGAACCGTACCATAGCCGCACTTCCCCGTCGGAGTCCCTGGTGATAACGATCAAGCATGTTGACCACATCAGCATGGCCGCGCCTGACTGGCGTGCGCAGGCTGCGAAGCTCCAGAAGCTCCTGGGCTTCAAGTTTCTGCACAACTGGGAAGCGGACGACCACAGCGACTTCAGCGGGTGCACGCTCCAGGTCCCCGGGACCGATATCGAGTTCGAGATCATCCAGCCGGAGCGCCCGGAAAGCTTCGTCCAGCGCTTCCTCGACCAGGAAGGCCCGGGCCTGCATCACATCACGGTCGAGGTGCCGTCGATCGACGAGGCCGTCGAAGAGCTGAAGCGGCTCGGCATCGAGCCCTTCGGTGGGATCGACGACGACGGCGAGTGGCTCGTGACCTACATCCACCCCCGGGAGAGCGGTGGCATCCTCTGGCAGCTCTTCGAGCCGAAGCGCACCCGCGAGGTCGACCGCAGCATCACCGACCGTGGGGTGGTGAACCTGAAGCGCGTCGACCATGTCTCGATGGCGGTGCCGAACGTCGAGAAACAGATGGAGTGGCAGCAGCGCGTGTTCGGCATGGAGACGCTGCAGACGTGGACCGATGAGGACCTGGGCTATACCGGCGCGGTGATGCGCATCCCGAACAGCCAGATCCAGTTCGAGATGATTGCGCCCATCCGGCCCGACAGCTTCGTGCAGAAGTTCATCGATCAGCGCCGCCCGGGCATGCACCACATCTGCTGCGAAGTTGAGTCGGTCGAGGCGGCGGTCGAAGGGCTGCGCTCCCAGGGCATCGAGCCGCACGGCGGCATCATCGAAAACGACTGGAAGCGCCACACGTTCATCCACCCGCGCGACAGCGGCGGGGTGCTGTTCCAGCTCTTCGAGGACTAGTCACGGCGCCGGGCGGCGCTGCTGCGCGATGGACTCGAGGTTCTCGTTCGCGGCACGGGCGCCGAGCGGTGGCAAGTAATGTCGGCCGAATTCGCTGCGGCGTGGGCTGGGGCTATCCCGCAGCCCACGCTTCCTCGGTCGCGCCTTCGTAGTGGTAGAAGGCGCGGACGAGCCCTTCGAGGACTTCGGCGCTGGTTTCCAGGAGCGCCTTGCCGTGCGCGTCGTCGACGTTGTCGATGCTGGCGCGCATCAGGCGGGCAAGGTCCTGCATCATTTCACGGTTCTGCCGGACGCGATCCATTCCTGTGGCCATGGCCGCCTCCCTGTCGGTGTGTGTATTCCATTGTTCGCGGGCGGTTGAACCACCGGCGCTGATCGAGCCGCACATCCCGTTGCAAGGGTGTGACGGGCCCGCACGTTGACATGGCCTGCCGCGCCGAGGGGCCGAGCGGCGCTTCCCCGGCCGTGCCCGCCCTGCCGCCGATTCGTTGCTAGAGCACCGCACTGAAAATGCGGGTATCCGCGGCCCTTCCCCAGGGCACGGCCGCGCCCTGTACGATGCGCACAGTCTGACTGTGAGGTATTGCATGACCCAACCGGTTGTCCTGGTCGAAAAGAACGAAGGTGTCGCGACGGTAACGCTGAACCGCCCGGAGAAGATGAACGCGCTTTCGAGCGAACTCCGCGGGCTCGCCACGCAGATCTTCAACGAACTGGCGAATGACGACAGCATCGACGTCATCATCCTCACGGGCGCGGGGCGGGCGTTCAGCGCGGGGCTCGACCTGAAGGAGCTCGGCGGCGAGGTCGAAGGTGTACCGGCAGGTACCCGAGCGGTCACGGATGTCGACGTCGTGTCGGCGATGCTCGCGTGCCCGCAGCCGATCATTGGCGCGATCAACGGCTTTCTGGTGGCCTATGTCCGCATCCCGTCGATTG
>CAZWBW010000011.1:10520-43531 GCA_964632355.1 uncultured Anaerolineaceae bacterium
CGCGATCAACGGGGTGGCCGTGACGGGCGGGTTCGAAATCGCGCTCGCGTGCGACATCCTTATCGCCTCGACGCAGGCCCGTTTCGCCGATACGCACGCGCGCGTCGGCATCATGCCCGGCTGGGGTCTGAGCCAGCGGCTGCCGCGGCTCATCGGCATCAGCCGCGCGAAGGAGCTTTCGCTCACGGGGAACTACCTCGACGCGGAGCAGGCGGAGCGCTGGGGGCTGGTGAACCACGTCGTGCCGCCGGAGGAACTCCTGCCTTTCTGCCAGAAGCTCGCGCAGGACATGCGGTCGTGCGCGCCGGGCATGGTTCGCAAATACAAGAAGCTCATCGACGATGGCTACGCGACCACGTTCGGCGAGGGCATGCGCCTCGAGCTCGAGGTTTCGCGCCAGCACATGGAGAGCGTGACGCCCGAGCAGGTGGCCCAGCGCCGCGCCAGCATCCAGCAGCGCGGCCGGTCGCAGGCCGGGAGTTAGGAGACACCCGATGCAGCTCCCGTCCGGCCTCGCCGGCCTCGACTACTGCTACCTGACGACGACCGGCCGGAAGTCGGGCCAGCCGCGCGAAATCGAGATCTGGTTCGGCGCGGACGGCGGGACGCTGTACCTGCTTTCGGGCGGCGGCGACCGCTCGCACTGGGTTCGAAACATCCTCGCCGACCCGCGCGTGAGGGTGCGGGTCGGCGAGCAGACGTTCGCGGCGCGGGCCCGGGTCGTCGAACCCGGGACCGAGGAGGATACGCGGGCACGCGACCTCCTCGTGGCGAAGTACCAGCCGGGGTACAGCAGCGACCTCTCGGACTGGCGGCGACGGGCGTTGCCGGTTGCGCTGGATTTGGAAGGAACAGTGGACCCGGGCGAAACGGGTTCGCAGCAGGCGCCGCGGTAGAGTCGGCGCATCCCCCGCGGAGGACTGCCCCGGTGATTACGCTGCGCCAGGCCGAAGACATCTACCACGTTGAAGGCGGCTGGTTTTCGGCGAGATGGCATTTCTCGTTCGACCATTACCACGACCCCGAGTTCATGGGCTTCGGCCCGCTGCGAGTGTTCAACGACGACCGGCTCATCCCCGGGGCCATCTGGCCGATGCACCCGCACCGGGACATCGAAGGCATCACGTATGTCGTGGAAGGGCTGTTCGAACACGCCGACAGCCTCGGCAATAACGGGCATCTCCTCCCCGGGGCGGTGCAGCGCGCGACACTTGGGTCGGGGATGCAGCACTCGGAGCGGAACGGCTCGACCGAGAAGCCGATGCGCTTCCTGCAGTTCTGGATCCTGCCCGAGACGCCGGGCCTGCCGCCCTCGCTCGAACAGCGGCAGTACACCCGCGAGGACCGCACGAACCGCTTATTGAAGGTGCTCGATCCCGAGGGCGCCGACGCTCTGAAGGTGCACCAGGATGCTCGCGTCTACGTCTCGTACCTGGAGGAGGGGAAGCGCATTTCGCACGAACTCGCCGAGGGCCGCGGGCTCTACATCTACTTCATCGAGGGGCAGGCGACGCTGGAGGGCGAGCCGGTCCGGACGGGCGACGCGGCGATGGTCGAAGGCGAACCGGCTATCGAAATCGCGGCGAATTTGCCGACCGAGCTCATCATGATTGACGTGCCGATGCAGTGGACGCCGGTGGGCGTATGGGCGAGGTGAGGGGGTTCGATGGAAGCGTACAGCGTGCTGGTTGTGGTCGGGAGCCTGCGGAAAGAGTCGTACAGCCGCAAGCTCGCGCGGGCGCTGGAGCACCTCGCGCCCGAGACGCTTGTGTTCGAGTACGCGGGTATCGGCCACCTGCCGCACTACAACCAGGACATCGAAGATAGCGGCGACCTGCCCGAATCGTGGGTGCGGTTCCGCCAGCAGGTGAGGGATGCCGACGCGGTGCTCTTCGTGACGCCCGAATACAACCGGTCGGTGCCCGGCGCGCTGAAGAACGCGATCGATGTTGCGTCGCGGCCGAAGGAAGAGAACGCCTGGGACGGGAAACCCGGCGCGGTGGTCAGCATTTCGCGCGGCAGCATCGGCGGGTTCGGCGCGAACCACCACCTCCGGCAGGCTCTCACCACCGTGAACGTGGCGGTCATGGCCCAGCCCGAGGCGTACATCGGCAACATCGCCACTCTCTTCGACGACGCCGGGAACCTCGCGAACGAAAGCACCGCACAGTTTCTCTCGCAGTTCATGCGCGCCTTCGCGCAGTGGGTCGAGAAGAACCGCTAGCCCCCACCTCGCGTCAACGTGGGAGGGAGCCTTGCGCTCGCCCCGGGTCGCCCGAAGCCTGGGAAAGGTGCCGGGGATGAGGGGCCCGAAGGCCGATGGCCGAGAGCCGACGGCCCCTATAATCCGCGCATCCAGACCAGGAGACCCCGATGAGCTTCGAGACCGTGCAATACGCGGCGGAGGGCGGCGTCGCGCGTATCACCATGAACCGCCCGGAGAAGCGCAACGCGCTCAACCACCAACTCCTCGATGACCTCGACGCGGCCTTCCGGCTCGCCGAAGAGGACGACGATGTCCGGGTCGTGGTGCTGGCCGGGAACGGGCCGGCCTTCTGCGCTGGCTACGACCTGGCCGGCAGCTACTACATTACGCCGCCGGGCGATGAAGGCCGCTGGCGCCTGGGGAGCGCGCTGATGGCGCTTCGCGGCATCGAGGCGCGCTACCAGCGCATCTGGAACTGCCCGAAGCCGACGATCGCCCGCGTCCACGGGCACGCGGTGGCGGCAGGGTGCTACCTGCAGCTGCTGTGCGACATCTCGGTGGCGGCCGACAACGCGGTCCTCGGGCACCCGGCGGTCAAGATGGGTGGCGTGAGTTCGATGCCGCTCTGGCAGGTGGCGCTCGGCTACAAGAAAGCCCGGTACCTGCTGCTCACCGGGCGGCTGATCGACGGGCGCGAAGCAGAGCGCATCGGGCTCGTGACGCTGGCGGTGCCCGAATCGGAGCTCGACGCGACCGTCGAAAGCATCGTGCAGGACTGCCTGGCTGTGCCATTTGAAGGCGCGCTGCACAACAAGGAAGCGCTGAACACCGCGCTCGAAATCCAGGGCGTCGGCGCGCTGTTCCGATATCACGGCCAGATGAACGCGCTCGGCCGCCTGCGCGACCGGGACGAAAACGACGAGTTCGCGCGGTTCCGCGGCGGTAAGCAGTAGAGAGCAACCGGGGACCGGCGACCCAGTACGGGCTGCCGGTCCCCGGTGTTCGAAGACGCGCCGGGGCTATGCTGCGCGGACGCCGACGAGCTTCGCGAGCTTCACGGTGTTGAACAGCGCGAGGCCCGCGTACCACTTCACGCGGATGCGCGTGGCGTCTTTCGTTTCGAGACTGCCGACGCGTTCGATGGTCAGGCCACCAGGCGCGGTGAGCCCCGCGAGGCCGCCTTCGCCGAACTGCATCGCGTAGATGGTGCTGCAGTCGTCGCTCGAGCCGACCGTCTGTTCGTCGCTGATGTAGTCGTTTATGCCAATCGGGATGCCGTCGTAGAACTGGAGCATGTTGCCGAAGGCGTCCCGGTCGGCTTCGAGGAAGGTGCCGGTGGCGCGGGCGAGCTCGTTCAGCGTGCGGCGGCTGCGGCGGCTCATGAGGAGGAGGTCCGGCTTGCCGCCGCGGACGGTATCGATGAGCTCGTCGAGCTTGTCAAGGGTGAGCACGCCGCCGTTCTCGCCCATCGAGACGGTCTGTCCCGCCGCTGTGAGTTTGTCGATGCCGTTGAAGGCGTCGGGGTTGCTCGACTCGTCGCCATTCACGAACGTCTCGTCGAACAGCGCCTGGACGGCCCGGGCCTTCAGCTGCACGATGGCGGCTTCGAGGTCCTGTACGTTCGAACGCGTGGACTTGAGGAAGTTATCGATGTCCGCGTCGCCACCGAGGATGCGGAGGGTGGCGGTGTGCTGGGTGAACGTCGGGGTCGATTCCTCCCACGTGTCGCCGACGCTGTAGAAATCGGCCGAGGGAGCGGCGTTTTCGCGGTTGTAGGTGAGGCCGTTCCCGGTGATTTCGATGAACGGCAGGCGCTGGAGGACGGGGCTCTCCTGGGCCATGGTTTCGATGACCCCGGCGAGCAGGGTGTCGGTGCTGAGCTTGCTGGCTTCGACAAGCGTGAGGGCCATAGCGGCCAAGACCTCCTGTTCGAATTCGCACAAGTGTTCGAACAGGAGGTCCCCAAGCCCCAAGCTCTGGATGGCGCTCCCGGGGGACTGCGCCGGGGGCGCCTAGCCGAGCGGCGGCAGGAGCTCCGTCTCGGCGAGGTCGAGCAGGTTCGCGAGGTCGGTGCCGCAGGAGAGGCCGACGCGCAGGATCTCGCCCGCCGTTGTGTGCGCGGCGAAGCCTTCGCCGAGGTCGTTTATGAACACGGCCACGAAGTCGCCCGTGGGGAAGGCGGGGAAGTTGTTCGTGGTGTTGGGCACGTAGGCGGCGTAGAGCTTCGGGTTGTTGCTGGCCAGCTGCCCGGCGAGCTCGTCCAGCGCGGCGCCGCGGACGTAGGTGTTTTCGTCGCAGCCCGCGACCGGCAGGACTTCGACGACGGTGCCGGGGCTTTCGTCGCCTTCGCACGGCGGTGGGGTGCCCATGCCGGATTCGGTGGTCATGTCGCAGGTCACGCGAGCGAGCGCGAACAGGTCGGCGGCGGTTCCGCCCAGGACCGCATCGATGACGGCGTCGAGTGCGGCTTCCCCGGTTCGCTTGTCATCGGGGTAGGCCGGGACTTCGACGGCGGGCTCGGTCGGCTCCGGGGTCGAATCGGCGCCGGTGTCATCGTCGTCGCCGCTACAGGCAGCGAGGACGACCAGGGGGAGCGCAAGGAGAATAGTTACTGTGGGTCGAATCAATACGCCTATAGACATGGCCCGAAGCTTAGGCACGCAGGAAGTAAGGAAACAGGCGGATTTACCGGTAGGTACAATTGAAGGTGTCTATCGGCAGCTGCTCCCTGCTCGCTGCGCAGTGCCCGGTTGGGGGTCCCGGTTCCTGGTGGTGGAGGTGCCGGGCTTCGGGCGCGGCGCGAGGCCCGCAAACGGCGGTAGCCGGTGGCGGTACCCGGCAGCCGACCGCCTACTTCGACATTTCCTCGATGTGCTTCGCCACGAAGGCGGGGGCTTCCATCGGGATGAAGTGGGAGCGCTCGGGCAGGTAGATGTCTTCGGCCTGTTTGAAGTGCGAAGCGAGCTCGGGGTTCGTGGGCGAGTTGCTCATGTCGCGAACCGCTCCTTCGGGCTGCAGGCGTGCGCGAAGGATCCGGACGGGCACGTCGATCGCGGCGATCGAGTCGTAGATGACGCCGCCGGTCGCGCTGCCGGCATACACGGCCGCTTCAATGTGCGGTGGGCAGGCGAGCACATAGCCTTCGCCGTTCGGGTTCGGGAGCAGGCCGTACGTGCAGTAGTCGCGGAGCACCTGCTCGTCCCAGCTGGCGAAGGGCGGCCGGTCGCGGAAGCGTTCGAACATCTCCTCGGGCGACGACCACTCATTGCGGCGGCGGGCGGCGAAGTGCTCGCCCTGGGGCTCACGGCCGTACGCCGCGCGCGGCAGGATGACCGGGTCGACGAGGAGGAGGCTGGCGAAGGCGCCGGGTTCGAGCGCGGCGGCGTGGGTCACAGCGTACCCGCCCTTCGAATGCCCGACACCGACGGCTCCTTCGATGCCGAGCGCACGAACGACACCGGCGACGTCGCGGCCGAAGTCGGGCCAGTGGTACGGCGGTTCGGGCTTGTCGCTGCGGCCATGGCCACGCATGTCGATGGCGAACACGTGACGCCCCGGGAGGTGTGCGACTACCTGGTCCCAGCAGCGGGCGTGGAAGCCGGTAGCGTGGGCCAGGAATACCGGTTGCCCTTCGCCGGGCCACTCGTACACCTGCAGGTCGATACCGTCGATTTGGAGCCGCGATTCCTTCGGTTCAGGCATGGCGAACAGTGTAGGGTCCGCTCTCCGTGCTGTCCCGTCGTCAGCGAATGTTCGCCTTCGCTTTGGCGCGGGTGCGCCCGGGCACGGGTTGTGCGGTGTACCGTCCCATCGCGCGGATTGCGATGACGAGCGCGCCGCAGGCAATGCCCTGCAGTGCGAGCGTTTCGCGGATGCCGATGTGGTCGGCCACGATGCCGATGGGGAGCGCTGCGAGGCCGAACAAGCTCCAGCTCAGCATCGAAATCGACTGCACGCGGCCGTGGTAGTCCTGCTCGGTGTAGGTCATGGTGAGCGAGTTGTTCAGTGACTGGAAGGCGCTCGCGAGGCCGCCGACCGCGACCATCACGATGAGCCCGGGGATGAACGCTGCCGTCCCGCCGAGCACCACGAGCGAGACGCCGAAGAGGATGCCGGCCAGGGGCTGCAGGACCGGGGCCCTTGGGTGCCCGGCATAGGTTGCCACGACGACGGTCGCAGCCACCGCGCCGATGGCACCGGCCGACGAGAGCAGGCCGAGCCCGATCTCGCCCACGTCGTAGACATCGACGGCAATGGACGGCAGGAACGACTGGTACGGGAACCCGATCATCACCACGGCGAACGACATCAGGATGAGCTCGCGGATGCGGGCGGTTCGCCGCACATAGGCCACACCATCGCGAAGGTCGGCGATGGGCGAACGGGCGTGCTCGCGCGGCGTTGGGTTGCCCGGCGGGAGCGGGAGGAGCGAGATCATCGCGATGACGAACCCGAGCGTGGTGAGGTAGTACACGCCGGCGATGCCAACGAACGGCACGGCGATGAGCATCCCGGCGACGGAAGGGCCGACGACGCGGCTGCTGTTCATCGAAAGCTGCTGTAACACCACGGCGTTGCCGATGGCCTGGCGGCCGACGAGATCGTTGATGAACGCCTGCCGTGCCGGCCCGACGAACGCAAAACCGCCGCCCTGCACGACGCCCGCGACGAGCAGGTGCCAGTATTCGAGCGCGTCGAACGCGATCATGGTCGCCAGCCAGGCTGAGTTGCTGGCGATGATCGCCTGGGCCACGATGAGCACCTTCTTCTTCGGCAGCCGGTCGGCGACGACGCCGCCCCAGAGCGAGAGCAGGAGCTGCGGGACGCCGAATGCGAGCATCACGCCGCCGAGCGCACTGTTCTTCCCGGTCAGGTCGTACGCGAGGTATCCCCGGGCGATGACCTGCATCTGCATGCCCAGGAAGGAGAACAGGGTGCCGAACCAGAGGGTCCGGAACTGTTCGATTTCCAGTGCGTAGAAGGTGCGTGAGAGGAACCCTGAGCGGGTCAAACGGGCCTCACTCTTACGTGAACGTAACTCGTCGAAGAGTAGCACGTTTTTCGCCGCTTACGACAGCGGAAAGACCCCGCTGAAGGCTACGAACTGGCAAAGGGAAAGACCGCGCGGAGCGCTGCCGGGCACCGGCATAACTATGCCGCCCGCGCGTCCCGGGGAGGCATGTCGGGAGTACGCCGGGCCAATCCCGGCATTGCCGTTCGCGGATTGCGGTCGCGTGAGGTGGCGCTAGACGTTGAACAGGATGTGAAGGACGTCGCCGTCCTGGACGACGTAGTTCTTGCCCTCGGTGCGAACCAGGCCGCGCTTTTTCGCCTCGGCTTCGCTGCCCGCAGCAACGAGGTCGTCGAAGCTGACGACTTCGGCGCGGATGAAGCCCCGCTGGAGGTCGCTGTGAATCTTCCCGGCGGCCTCGGGGGCTGTGGCGCCTTCGGGGATTGTCCACGCGCGGCATTCGTCCGGGCCGGCGGTCAAAAAGCTGATGAGGCCGAGGAGCGCGTAGCTGGCGCGGATCGCCCCGTCCATGCCGCTTTCGGTCACGCCGACCGATTCGCGGAACTCGGCGGCGGCTTCGTCGTCGAGTTCGTTCAGTTCCATTTCGAACTTGCCGCAGAAGACGGCGACGTCGCGGCCCGGTCCGCGGTAGCGCTCGCGGTACTCGGCTTCGATCTCGGCGCGGCGGGGCAGGTCGTCTTCGCCGATGTTGAGGATGAGCAGCATCGGCAGCGCCGTCAGGAACTGCGACCCTTCGAGCAGCCGCCAGTCTTCCTCCGTGAGCTCCTGTGCGCGGATGGGCACGTCCGATTCGAGGCCTGCCTTCATGCGCTCGAGGAGCTCCTTGAGGCGGTTCATCTGGTCGCGCTCGCCCGCCTTCACGGAGCGCATCTCGGTTTCGAGGCGTTGGAGGCGGCGTTCGATGATCGCGAGGTCGGCGAACGCCAGCTCGAGGTCCATCGTGGCGATGTCTCGGTGCGGGTCGATGGTCACCTCGGGATGCGGGACGGTGTCGTCTTCGAACGCGCGAACGACGTGGATGAGCGCGTCCATACGGGCCAGTTCGTTGATGAACTTGCCGGCCGGGCCTTCGCCCTTGCCGAACGACTCGCCGGCGGCCGGGAAGTCGACGTACTGGATGGTCGCGTACGTCACCTTCTTCGGCTTGTACATCTCGGCGAGCTTGTCGACGCGTTCGTCGGGGACGTGCACGACGCCGACGTTCGGCTGCGAACTGGAGCTGTACGTGCCGACCTGTGCCGAACCGCGAGTGACGGCGTTGAAGACGGTGGTCTTACCCGACCGAGCCAGCCCGATGATCCCGAGTTGCATACGTTCGAGGGTACCGCTGGCAGCCGGTAGCGGGTAGGCGGAGGCTACTGGCTATTGGCTGTTGGCTCTTGGGGTTCGGTACTGTGCACCGGGCACTGAGCACTGAACACAAAGAAGCGGGGAGAGCGTTCGCTCTCCCCGCGTGCGTTCGAATTCGTGTTCGCTCTGCTACTTCTCGATCGGCAGACCGACGGAGTTGCCCCACTCGGTCCACGAGCCGTCGTAGTTGCGGACGTTCGGGTAGCCGAGCAGGTGGGTGAGGACGAACCAGGTGTGCGAGCTGCGCTCACCGATGCGGCAGTAGGCCACGATTTCGTCCTCGGGCTTCAGGCCCTGCTCCTGCTCGTAGATGGCGCGGAGCTCTTCGGCGGACTTGAAGGTGCCGTCGTCGGGGTTCGCGGCGCGGGCCCACGGCACGTTCTTCGCGCCGGGGATGTGCCCGCCGCGCAGCACGCCCTCCTGCGGGTACTCGGGCATGTGGGTGCGCTCGCCCGTGTACTCCTGCGGGCTGCGAACGTCGACGAGGGGCTTGCCCGCGCGGGCGTGTTCGAGCACCTGGTCGCGGAAGGCGCGGATCCGGGAGTCGTCGCGCTCAGGGGCCCTGTACTCGGTCGGCGGGTACGAAGGCACCTCGCGCGTCATCGGGCGGCCTTCCTTCTCCCACTTCAGGCGTCCGCCATCCATGACCTTCGCGTTCTTGTGACCGAAGAGCTGGAAGATCCAGAAGGCGTAGGTGGCCCACCAGTTGTTCTTGTCGCCGTAGAACACGACGGTGGTGTCGTTCGCGATGCCGTTCTTCGACATCAGCTTTTCGAACTGCTCGCGATCGAGGTAGTCGCGGCGAACCGGGTCGTTCAGGTCCTGCGCCCAGTCGATCTGGACAGCGCCGGGGATGTGCCCCGAGGGATAGAGCAGCGGGTCTTCGTTGCTTTCGACGATGCGAACGTTCGGGTCGTTTAGGTGTTCGGCGACCCATTCGGTAGTCACGAGCACGTCGGGGTTGGCGTACCCGCGGGCGGCGATTTCATCTGCCACGATGGTTCCTCCGGTGAGATGGGGCGCCCACGGTTGTGGGGGGGCGCCGGAGTGCGGTTACAGACTACCGCTGAGTAGATTGTTTATCAATATCGTCAACAATGACGCCCGAAGAGAATACGCGTGTGCGGATAACGCGTTTACGAGTCGAAGTGGCCAACGCTCGGGTGCACCACGGGGCGGTAGCCGGCGTGGAGGGCGCCGACCACCGGGCGGGGTGTGAGGACGGTGACGGGGCCGCTCGGTGGTGGCTGGCGTTCGGTGTAGCCCGAGGGTGTCCAGCGGTGGAGTTGCGCGTCCCAGAGCAGCCAGGCGGTTTCGCCGTCGAGCGTGAGCATCGTCCCGTCCGGGAGTTCGGCGGTGGGGGCTGCGAACGTTCGCTTCCCGCCGCGTGGACCCAGCCGTTCGGCGTGCAGCACGCGGTCCATCTCCGTAGCGGTGGGGTGGCGTTCGAAACCGAGTTCGGGATTGCCGGCCGCGAAGGCCTCGCGGAAGCGGACGGCGTCGGTGTAGCGGCATTCGAAGCAGGGCCGGTGGCCGGCGGCAAGGGCGGTCGCTTCGTCGAGGAAGAAGAGTTGTGTGTAGCGGTTGGGCCCGAAGACCTCCATCCGGCGTCCGCGGAATGCGAGCAGGCAGCAGATCCACTGGCGGGTGGCCCAGCGGCGCCGGCCAAGTTCGCGCGTTTCGTTGTCATGGAAGCGCCCGCCACGGTTGCCGAGGAAGAGCCCGCGCGCTTCGGTGGCGATGATGTCGCCGAACGGGGTGACGCGGTTCTGGTACGGGCGCGTTGCCATGCGCTGCTCCGAAATGCCGGAAGGGGAGGTCACGCCTCCCCTTCCCCCTGACTCGCCCTCGAGCGCTGGGTCTAGCCGAGGCGCTCGAAGATCGTCGCGATGCCCTGGCCGCCGCCGATGCAGAGGCTGACGATGCCGTAGCGGCCGCCAGTGCGCTCCAGTTCGTGCATCAGCTTGACGGTCAGGATGGTGCCGGTCGCGCCGATCGGGTGACCGAGCGCGATCGCACCGCCGTTGGGGTTGGTCTTTTCGGGGTCGAGCGAAAGCTCGTTCGCGCAGGCGCAGGATACGCTGGCGAAGGCCTCGTTCAGTTCGATGCAGTCGATCTGGTCGAGGCTCATCTGGGCCTTTTCGAGCGCCTTGCGGATGGCCGGGATGGGGCCCGAACCCATGATCGAGGGGTCGACGCCTGCTTCGGCGCGCGCGACGAGGCGCATCCGCGGGGTAATGTTCAGTTCGCGCGCCTTCGAAGCCGACATAACAACGACCGCGGCGGCGCCGTCGTTGATGCCGGAGGCGTTCCCGGCGGTGACCATGCCGCCCTGCTTGAAGGCGGGCGGGAGCTTCGCGAGCGCTTCGGGGTTTGTGGCGCGCGGGTGCTCGTCGGTGTCGAAGACCTTTTCCTCGCGGCCCTGCTTCACGGTGATTGGGACGATCTGGTCCTTGAAGCGGCCCTTTTCGATGGCCTCGAGGGCGCGCCGCTGGCTTTCGGCGGCGAACTTGTCCTGGGCTTCGCGGGTGATTTCGAACCGCTCGGCGAGGTTCTCCGCGGTGATGCCCATGTGGTAGCCCTCGAAGGGGTCGCTCAGCATGAGGACGATGCCGTCTTCGATGCGGTCGTGGCCGAGCCGGTAGCCGGTGCGGGCCTTGCGCAGGTAGAACGGCATGCGGGTCATGTTCTCGGCGCCGCCGGCGACCACCACCTGCGCATCGCCGGTCTGGATGAACCGGGCGGCGGTGTTGATGGCTTCGAGGCCGCTGCCGCAGATGCGGTTGACGTTCATCGCGGGCGTGCCGATGGGGATGCCCGCCTTCACGGCGGCGTGGCGCGACAGGTACGCATCTTCGGCGACCTGCCCAACGATACCCATGACCACCTGATCGACCTGTTCGGGGTCGATGCCGGCGCGGCGGGTGGCTTCGGAGATGACGGTGGCTCCGAGGTCGGAGGCGGGGACATCCGCGAGGGAGCCATTGAAGCGGCCGATGGCCGTGCGAACACCGCTCGCGATGACGACGTCTTCCATGTGCAATGCGTCCTTTCTGCGTGCTCGAAGTGCGAACTAGGTTCGTGGCACGAACGTGGGTCAGATTCTACGAGCCGAGTGCACCCGCTGCCAGCGCATAGCGAAGGAGGGAACCATAGCGCAGGACTATGGATTTCGGACATGGTTCGCGGAAGAGATAGCGCAGGTTGATAGGAGGAGTTGTGCTTCGTAGTGCTGAGTCGGGTGTGGGCTTCCGAACGCGTGCCTCGGGATGGCGAACATCCGCACGTCGATGCGAGACACCCACTGAGCACTGAGCACTGCGGCGACAGGCCGCTACCTTCCGCCGGCTTCCCGTAGGAGGCGCAGGAATTCCGGGTCGCCCTGGAGCGACGCGAGGCGCTTTTCGGCGGCGGCTTCGCGGGCGTACGCGGGGTCGAGTTCGAGCGCGCGGCGGAGGCGGCGGAGGGATTCCTCGCGGTCGCCGAGGACCGAGGCGGCCTGGGCGGCGCCGTAGTGCGCAGCGGCGTCGCGCGGGTCGCGTTCGGCGGCACGGCGGAAGTCTTCGAGTGCCCGGGCCGGGTTGTCGTTGTACAGGTGAGCGAGCCCGCGGTTGACCATCACCGTGGTGTCGCCCGGGTCGACCGCGAGGGCGGCGTCGAAGTCGCGGAGGGCCTCCGCGTTCTGGCCGCGGTAGAGGTGGAGCATGCCGCGGTTGTTCAGCGCGTCGGCGTCGCGCGGGGAAAGTTCGAGCGCCTTGTTGTAGTCGGCGAGCGCGCCATCGTAATCGCCATTGCGGGTGCGGGCGTTGGCGCGGTTGTAGTAGCCGGCCACGAGCGTGGGGTCGGTTTCGATGGCGCGGGTGTAGCGATCGATCGCGAGGCCGTACTGGCCAACGTTGAAGTAGACGTTTCCCTCGTCGAGATAGGACTCGGCGTCGCGAGCGGGCGATGGCGGGACAGGCTGCGGCGCCACGTCTTCGAGCGCCTCTTCCAGGACGCCCGGGAGTTGCTCGCCCGTTCCGGCCGCCGCCTGTGCCGCGGTCTCCTGTTCGGCCGCGGGCTGGGCCGGCGCCTTGGCGGTCGTGCGGGCTTCGGTGGCGTCGGCAGTGGCGGCCTCCGCGGTGGAGGGCTCAGCGGCCGGCCGCTCGGGCTGTGCGAGCTCTTCGGCCGGGGTTGTGGCGGCTCCCGGTTCGGGCTGTGCGAGTTCTTCGACCGGGGTTGTGGCGGCTCCCGGTTCGGGCTGTGCGAGTTCTTCGACCGGGGTTGCGGTGCCCGCCGCTTCGGGCTGTGCGAGCTCTTCGACCGGGGTTGTGGCGGCTCCCGGTTCAGGCTGTGCGAGTTCTTCGACCGGGGTTGTGGCGGCTCCCGGTTCAGGCTGTGCGAGTTCTTCGACCGGCGCCGCTTCCTGCGCGGCAGGTTCGGCCGTGGTCGTCTCTGTGGTTTCAGCGGTGCTCGGTTCGGCGGTCGCGGGTTCGGTCGCCGGTTCCTCCGCTGGCGCGGCAGGAGTCTCGGCTGGCGGTCCCTCCGCGGGGGCGGCCTCGCCGAGCGGCACCTCCGACGTGACGTCGTAAAGCGGCGTGGTTTCGAGCACCGCAGGCCCCGGGACGGTTGTGGCCGGGAGGTCGACGTAGTCGCCGGGCTCCGCTTCGGCCACCGGTTCGGGCGTTGCGGGTTCGCTGGCTGCTTGCGGCTCTTCGGCGGGTTTCTTTTCGACGCGGGGCGGCTTCCAGGCTGGTGGCGGCATCCAATCGGGGCCGGGTGCGCGGCGGCGCCACCATGCGTACACCGCACCGGCGACGGCGCTGGCGAGCGCAATCAGAAAGATGATCCGGAGCCAGCGCTTCACGTCGCTCCCTTCTCTTGTTGCTCCAGCAGGTGTTCGGTGACCGCGACGAGCGCGTTGTACGCGAACACGATGTAGTCGCGGGGATGCAGGTCGAGTTTCTTCTTCGTTTCCTTGCGGGCCGTCACCGGGTCCCACGATCCGGTGAGTTCGATGGCGTCGTGGTCGATGCCCATTTCGAGTTCGTACAGTTCACCATCTTCGGCCACGACCACACAGCCAAGGTCGCGAGTGGCGGCGGCATCGGCCTCCACCTCAATCGCGTTGGTGAACATGGCGTTCGGAAACGGCGGGAAGGGCCTCAGCTCCGCGCAGGCCTCGTGCAGCAGTTCGCGGAGTTGCGATGCGGTCCGTTCGAGCACAACGTCGGCCTGGGCTTTGCGAAGAAGGGGGTCGTTCGCCATACGCGTGAAGTATACGGCCAGTGTGCGCATAGGGCAGCGCGGATTCCCGCGCCGGCGCGTGTCCGTTTCCTCTCGACGTCTCAATTTGGCGGCACGAAGCGGCTCGCGCGAACGAGCACGCAATCGAATTCGAGCGTCACGAGTGTCTCCCCGTCCATCGACACCGAGAAGAAGCCGTTTTCGGCGAACCCGGCCTGGTGGTAGCAGGCAAGCGATTCCTGCCATGTGGGCATCCCTTCGTACAGTGGCCGCACCGAGACTTCGGACTGGAGCGCGGCGACGCGGGGCAGCACCGCGGTGGCGCCGCGAAACACCTCGAGGTCGTACCCCTGGGTGTCCATCTTCAGGAAGATGCGCGGGGGTCCTGCGAGCGCCGGCTTCACCTGCTCGAAGACGCTATCGAGCCGGCGAACCGGGACGGTCTCCTTGTGGTCGATTTCGAGGCTGAGCGCGAGGTCCCACCCGGTCACGAGCGGCCAGCTCTCGCGCCGGACAGGTTCGAGGAACGACGAACAGCGGTCGTTGCCCGTGACGTGAATCGTGGCTTCGCCGTCTTCGCTGCCGAGCGCTAGGCGGTGCGCCTGCCACCGTGCGTCTCGGGCGGCCTTCGACGTGAGCCGCCGGTACGCCCTTTCGGTGGGTTCGAACGAGGCAATCCAGCCACGGTAGCCGATGCTGCGGAGGAAGCGCCCGTACTCGCCGTCGTTTGCGCCAACATCGAGCACCAGGTTGATCCCGTAGTAATGAAAGATCTGCCGGAGGTGATAGGTGAGGGTGTGCTCGACGGGCCAGCGGACAATCTGCCAGCCCCGCGCCCTGGTGATGCGTTTCGCGGACTCCCGGATGCGCTGACTCGCCATACGACCCAGCCTCCCGGGGCCGTACCCTTGCCCGCAAACGTTGAGCCATGCTCAACGGGCGGTGCCGTGCCGGCGCGACCGTCGCGACGAACCTAAAGAGCGCGCGGGCTACTTCGCGAACGTGGTTTCGAACGTCGCGGCCGTGTCAAAGAACTCCTGGAACGTCTGGTTGTAGCGGTAGAAGGCGTCGCGGCGGTGGTAGTCCTTGCTGCGAGCGAATTCCTCGGCGCTCCGGAGGTCGAGGGAATTCAGGGTGAAGTCGTGCGTGGCGCGGCCGTTCTGCTGGATGTCCTGGATCATCGCTTTCCACGCTTCGTAGGGCTGGACGAGGACGAAGTCGAGTTCGTCGGCGCGTCCGGCGTCGATCTCGCGCACACCTTTGACTTCGAACGCTTCGAAGTCGATTTCGAAGTAACGGTCGTCGACCTGTACGCCGATTTCTGCGTCGCAGGTGCCGAGGCGCTTGAAGCTGTCGGACTTGTTCAGGGCGTCGGCGGCGGCCTGGAACCATTCGACGGACGGGAACGTGGGCACGGGCGAACCTCCGCGGAACGGCCACCGTGTGGGCGGCTACGGCGCGGAAGTCTACCGGAAGCTGCGGCCCGATGCATCAGCCAGTTCGATGTGACGAATAGAGGCTACTGGCCTTCGTCGCCGGGCGATTCGCCTTCGTTCACCCGCTGGAATTCCGGGTTCTCCTGGTGGCGGCCTGCTTTCGGCGGCTCCTGGTCCGCGAACCGTTCCTCGGGCGTCGACGACCATTCCGGGCGTTCGGCCGGTGGCGCGCTGTGCAGTGGCTCGGTTTTGCCCTGCGTGGGAGCACCCGCAACGTGCGGCTCGCCGGGGATCGGCCCTTCGGGCATCGTCGGGCCGCCGACCGATGTGCCGTTGTCGCCGGCGAGCGATGGGTCGAGCGCGAAGATCTCGGCGCGCGATGGTTCGCCGGGCTCCGATTCGCCGGCCATGCCTTCGGCGGCTTCGGGGACGTCGCCGCTCACTGCGGCCTCTTCGGCTTCGGGCGAAGCCTCACCGTCTTCCTGAGGAAGCCGGTAGGGCGTCTTGCGTTCTTCGGTCATCCTCCGAGCGTCGCGGCGCCCGGGTCAGAAACGCATAACGATGGTGGGCGAAAGATGAACGCCGTGAGGCTCAGTCCTCGATTTTCTTCGTGGTCATGACGCTGCCCATGGGGCCGCTGACCCATCCCGGCAGGTAGGCGGCGAATTTGCCCGCTTCGCCGCCGGCGACCACGAGCGTGATCTCCTTCGGGTTGCGGAACTTCGAGATGACGGTGTCGGGCCCGAGCCGTTCGGCGACCTGTGGCGGCAGGCCTTCGGCGCAGAAGTCGTCGCGCATGAGTTCGCGGACCGGGCGTGCGGTCACCTCCTGGATGCGTTCGCGGATTTGGTCCTTGGTCCAGCCGTCCTTCGCGAACGTGTCGACGTGCTCGGGCGGCACGATGAGCACGACTTCGCCCTGCAGGTAGTGCTTCGGGTGGCTGAGCGATTGCAGTGCGAGCCCGTAGCTCGTGGCGAGCGCCTTCGCGTCGCGTGCGAGCTGGTCGACGATAGGCACCGGCGCCGAACCGGCGAACACGGTGACGGTGCTGTCCTCCGGCGCGAAGCCGCGTTCGACGTGCAGGGGCTCCCAGTTCGAGCGCTCTTCGAACTCGGCGAAGCAGAACGTGTACTTGCCCGGCTGGCCGAGCATCGCGCGGTCGACTTCGCCCGGGCGGCCGCCGCCCACGTTGCGAACGACGAGTTGCACGGCTCGCCCGATGGTGGCGTTCGCGCGGTTGCCCTGCCCGAGCGCGTTCATCCGGTAGTTCATACCGATGCGGTCGCGGATGGGGCCGTTGACCATGATGACCGGCGTCGGGAAGTGCGTCGTGGCCAGCACCCCGTGCATGTTGAACTGCTCGTCGAGGATGGCCTCGATGGCGGCGAGCACGACGGGCATGTATTCGGGCTTGCACCCGGCCATTACCGCATTGATCGCGACCTTTTCGACGGTGAGCGGCGCCATGTTCGGCGGTACGAGCCCGAGCACCTCCTGCGGGTCGCGCTTGGTGCCCGAAAGCATGCGGAGCACTCGCTCGGGTGTTGGCGGGATGACCGGGAGGCCGTCGGTGAGCCCCTGTTCGAACATGAATTCGAACATGTCGTCCGATTCACCGATTTCGATGCGGCGGGCGCGCAGAGGGTTGCCCTCGACCTCGGCCGCGAGGCGTTCGGCGATGCCCGGTTCGACCGACTTCGACCCGCAGCCCGGCCGCGACTCCGGATAGGCCGCCCAGTCGACGACCGGCGGCGGCGCCAGCGTGACCGAGATGAGCCGCTGGTAGAGTTGCTGCCAGTCGGCCTTGCCGAAGCCGACGAACCGTTCCAGTTCGTTCCCTTCGCCGTCGGCGAGGATGATGGTGGGCACGGTATCGAGGTCGTAGCGATACGACACGTGGAGTGCCGAGTCATCGAGCATCGGCACGGTGAGGCCGAAATCGGCGACCAGCTTTGCGTTGCCCTCGGCGTCCTGCCCGATGGCCCACACGTCGATGGTCTCGCCGAAGGCGCGGTGCGCCTCTTCGATGAGCGGCATCGAGAGCTGACAGGTGGGGCAGTCCTCCTTCACGAAGCAGAGGAGCGCATGGCGGCCGGTCGGGAATTCCCGCTCGGCGCCGGTGGAATCGGTCAGGCGAAAGGCGGGCAGTGCTGGCATGGGCCGGAGTATACGTCTGTGGCGCGGGCGATTGTGCCTCTTCGAGCCTTCAAATTGCGCGCGATGTCTACGAGTTCGAAACGTTCGCTGCACATCTGGTTGCTCGCCATGCGTCCGGTGTTCAGGACGCTGGAAGTATGCCGGCGCACTACCTCGCCACCGTGGTGGTGGTTCTCTGCATCGGCGCCGCCCTTTCCATGCTGGCGGCGCGAACTATCTCCCGGGAGATGCTACGGACGCAGGTTCGCACCCTGCGCGAGCGCGACTTCGGCGGCCCGGTGACCGCGATGGTCGCGGTCGGCGTCATGCTGGCGCTCGTGACCGGGTTCGCCACGTGGCGCGTGCTGGCGAACGGTGATTCGACGGCCGAACGCGTCGTGCTCGGGCTGGAGCAGCCGTCGCCGGGCGTCGAAGAGGTTGCGGCCGTGCAGCCGCCGTCACCGGAGCCGACGGAACCGCCGCCCAGGGCGACACCCACGCCCGTTCCGCCGACGCCTACCGAACCACCGCCGACGCCGACTCCGACGGCCACGCCTACCCCGAGCCCCACGCCACAGCCGCCAACGCCGACCCCTACGCCGAACCCGGTCACGCGGATGGTGGAGGAGGGCGAGGCGGGGTGGCTCACGGGCCGGTGGCAGGTCACCGACATCGTGCAGGAGGGGCCGGGCCAGGGCCGCACGTTCACCATGGTGGTGGAACTGCAGGACGTTGGCGGCGAGATCCGCGGGACGGGCCCCGACGGCATGGTGCTCAGCGGCGAACGCACGGGCGGGCAGGTCTACCTCGTCTTCGGCCCTGGCGGGACGCACCGGGGCGCCTTCACGTGGACCGTCCAGTCCGACGGTTCGCTCGCTGGCACGTTCACCGACGGTGAAAGCCGCGGGATCAGCGTGGCGAAGCGGAAGCTCTAGCTGCCGCTTGCCGCGAGCTCCCGCTCCAACCGTGCGAGCTTGTCGGGGTTCCGCTGCGCGTACGCTCTCGTGACGAGGCCGTTTTCGACCTCGAACGTGTAGACGGTGTGCAGGTGGCTGCCGTCCCAGAACAGGATGCCGATTTCGCCATTGATTTCGCGCGCTTCCACGCGGGTGATCGGCAGCTTGCTCCAGAGGCCGGTCCAGCCGCGGAGCAGCCGGTCGCGCCCGTAGATGGGCTTGAGGGCTGCAACTGCCTTCCCGCCGCCGTCGGCGTACAGCACGATGTCTTCGGCGAGGGCATCGACGAGTTCGCTGAGATCGCCGTTCTCGATGGCGCGCACGAACAGGTTCGCGATGCGGCGCTGCTCTTCGAGGCCGCCCTTGAACCGCGGCCGGGATTCGTGGATCCGCTTCCGGGCGCGGGAAAGGGTTTGGCGGCATGCAACCTCGGAGCGGCCGACGATGCGGGCGATCTCGGCGTAGCTGTAATCGAACACGTCGTGCAGCAGGAACACGGCCCGCTCGAGCGGCGCGAGCCGTTCGAGCACGAAGAGAAACGCGAACGAAATCGACTCGAGCCGCTCGAGGCGGTCTTCCGGCGCGGGCGCTTGCGCGTTACGCGTGAGCACCGGCTCGGGGAGCCAGGGGCCGATGTACTGTTCGCGCTGCACCCGCGCCGATTTCAGGTGGTCGAGGCAAAGACGGGTGACGACGGTCGTGAGGTAGGCGCGCGGCGAATGCACCTCCTCCGGGTCCGCTGCCTGCCAGCGGAGCCACGCTTCCTGCACGATGTCTTCGGCTTCGCTGACACTGCCGAGCATGCGGTAGGCGATGCCGAAGAGGGCGCGCCGGTGGGATTCGAATTCGCGGAGAGTGGCTTCGGCCGTCGTCACCTGCGCCCCTCCTATGCGGACATCCTAACGGGTTCGTCGAGGGCTTCCCGTTCGCGGCCAGCCAGTGCGATGGCGCTCCGGGCCGCCGAGCGGCCGCTGGCCGCTGCCGCGTCGGAAAGCATTCCTTCGGGCCCAACCCAGTCGCCGGCGACGAAGAGCCCTTCGGCTCCGGGCACTTCGGGCCCCGGCCTCCCCGCGAGGCCACCGTTCGCGGCCTTCGGCACATCCTGGGCGACAACGA
The DNA here is from genome assembly GCA_964632355.1 of uncultured Anaerolineaceae bacterium. GTDB lineage: Bacteria > Chloroflexota > Dehalococcoidia > Tepidiformales > Tepidiformaceae > JALOAP01. The sequence continues at coordinate 29,979 of CAZWBW010000011.1, forward strand.
GCGCGGGCATGAACCGCCGGTAGATGACGTAATCGCGCCAGCCGGGCTGGGTCCTGTCGAGCAGCGCTTCGAGCGACTCCGCGGCGGCGGAGCCGTCTTCGCCTTCCGACAGGTAGCGCGCGGCGGAGACGATGGCCGCGCCGGGAGGGGCCAGGTCGGCCCATGTGGTGTGCACCGAGACGTACTGCGGCGTGTCGATGCTGAGCGCGAAGGGACGCCGCGGGTTCGGCAGTTTCGAAAGCGCCACATCGAGGCACGCCGCCCTGACCGGCACGGCCGCGTCGGCCCAGCGTTGCAGCGCCGCTGCGCCGGGGCCCTCGACCAGCTTCGCGGCCACCGCCGGCTCCACCGCGAGGATGACGCTCCGGGCAGTGACGCGCCTGCCGTCGGCCAGCGTCACCGTATACCCGTCCGCGGCCCGGGCGACGCGTTCGACGCGCGCCTGCCGGACGAACGTGACACCGGCTCTCTCTGCCGCGCGTTCCAGCCCGTCGATGAGCGTCTGCCAGCCGTGATCGATGTAGAGCACGGCGGCGCCCTGCGCCTGCACCGGGATGGCGTCGATGGAGATGCGGTCGGGGGCGTTCGCGTAGGTCACGAGCCGGAAGATGGCCTCGGCGGTTTCGCGGACGCGCGGCCGGTTGACGTTGGCATCGAGCCAGTCGCGGATGGAGGTGGTAGCGAAGGTGTCGTCCGGCTTCATGAGCCGCGTGAACATGGACGCGAATTCGAACCGGTCGCGCATGCCGAGCAGGCGGGTGGTCGCGATGTTCGACGCGTTAATCGGCAGCCGGTGGAACCTGCCGGCGCGTTCGGCGGTTTCGGCCTTTGGCCTGCGGCCGGAGTACGGCACACCGAAGTCGTCGAGCGCCCGCCGGAAGTGGCTGTCGTAGAGCGCGTGCGGCCCGAGGTTGAAGGTGAAGTCGCCTTCGTGCGCGGAAATGCCGCGCCCGCCCACTCGCTCGGAGCGTTCGAACAGCCGGACGCGCATGCCGCCGCGCGCCGCTTCGACCGCGGCGGTGAGACCGGCGATGCCGCCGCCAACGATGGCGATATCGGTGTCGTGCATAGCTGTCTCCTCGTGTGGCGCGATTGCGCCGGGTTTGCAAAGGAGACGAGTGAGGCCCCCGAGTTGTGACAGGAAAGGCAACCAGCCGGCGGATTCGTGCAGTGGGCGCAACACGGCAGGAGCGAAAGTCCCGCGCGGAGGTGACGGGATGGCTCTCGAAGCAGAACGGCTGCCCATCGGGTGCTTCGTGTTCACCGCCGACGGCGAGGAGCTCGGCCAGGTGCAGGAAGTCCACGGCGAGTACTTCAGTGTCGGCACCGGCGAAAGCGACACCTGTCTCCACCAGGACGTGACGGACGAGCTCAGCGCTGGGCGGCTGATCCTCAACCTCGAAAGCAACGAGGTGGACGCGAGCGCCGTGCTACCCCCGCCGCTGCGGCACGAACGGCCCTAGCGGCCCGAGCTCTCTACGGCTGCGCCTTCTGCAGGACGCGGCGGAGGCGTTCGAGGGCGGTGGCAGCGAGGGATTCGCCGTCCTGCAGGCCCTGCAGCGCTTCGACGATTACGCCGCGGCTCGCCCAGCCTTCGTTCATCGCGCGGGCCAGCCCGACGAGCCCGGTTTTCGATGCCACGTAGGCGGCGTCCGCGCCGGGGCGTTCGTGTGCGACGAGCAGGACGTACCCGCTCCCCTGCCGCGTCATCAGGCGGCCGAAGGCGTGGGCGGCGAGGAAGGGCGCGGTCAGGTTCGCGCGCACAGTGTCGTCCCACTCGTCGCTCGAGAGCTGGTCGAGCGGCGCTTCGGTGGGGAGGTCGTGGTTCGCGACGAGCAGGTCACAGCGCCCGAAGCGGTCCCACACCTGGGCGGCGAAGCTGGTGGCCTGCGTCGGGTCGGCGGCATCCATCACGGTCACGAGCTGTTCGTTGCCAATGCTCCAGACCTCGTTGGCGATGGAGTGCATGCCGTATTCCTGCGCCTGTTCGGTGGTCATGGTTCCGAGGGCGATATCGGCGCCCGCTTCGGCACAGGCGACGGCGATGGCACGGTCTTCGTCGCTGCCCCGCCCGATGATCGCGACCACGCTCACGGCACACCTCCACGCACCCGGTTCGCCCCCTAGAACAGCCCAAGGATGATGGGGATGACCATCCCCATGAGCGCGAGCAGCGCCAGGGCCACGAAGACCGTGTTCCAGTCGATGCTGCGCACCTGGCCCGAGTAGTACCGCTGCTCCCACGACCCGTCGAGCAGGTCGGCGTCGCGCTCGTCCGGCCCGAGGTCGGGCTCGTCGTAGTCGTTGTCTTCGTCGTCGTACGACTGCCCGAGCCTAATCACATCGTCGTCGTCCGGGTAGCTCACGCTCGAATGGTACCCCACGGCTGGTTCCGGGCGCGCGTGGCGGGCGGTAGTATCGCCGCATGCGCGAAGACGATGTCCGGCACCTGCAACGCTGTCTCGAACTTGCTCAACAGGCGCGCGACCGCGGCGACCGCCCCTTCGGGTCGATCCTGGTCGGCGGCGACGGCACGGTCCTGCAGGAGGCGATGAACTGCGAAGTCACCGAACGCGACGTGACGGGCCACCCGGAGCTGGTGCTGGCGCGCTGGGCTTCGCAGAACCTCTCGCGGGAGGAACGCGCCGCGGCGACGGTGTACACAAGCTGCGAACATTGCCCGATGTGCGCGGCGGCGCACTACTGGGCGGGCATCGGCCGGTTGGTGTTCGCGCTTTCGGGGCAGCAGCTCCGCGCGATGCTCCCCACGGGGACGCCGGTCCTGACACTCGACAGCGGCGAGTTGTTCGCGCGCGGCAACCTCGAAATCGAAGTCGAAGGCCCCTTCCCGGAGCTCGAGACGCCCGCCCGCGCGGTGCACGAAGGGTATTGGGGAAGGACCCAGGACTGAGGACCCAGGACGCAGTAGGCCCCTCCGCCGTGCGGACGGGGAGCGGGAGGCCGATCCCGGGGCGTCGGATGCCGGCGTGGTGAAGGTCATCGTGCTTTTCGGGCTGCCGGGCAGCGGCAAAAGCATCGTCGGCGCGGAGCTCGCCCGCGAGCATGTCCGTGGTACTTCGCCTCGCGCCTGGCGCTACATCCAGCGGGTTTCGCCTTCCTGCGGGGTGTCTTCGTCGCGTTCGAAGAGGTCCCATTCGAGGCGGGTAGGGAACTGGAGGTCGCCGGCGCCGAGGGCCATGGCCGAAAGCAGGAACGCGAGAACCGAGAGCCAGTACCAACCGCTCGCCGCGATCATCACGAGGCCGGCGATGCCCCACCAGAGCAACGTCGCGAGGCCGCGAACCCTGCTGCCGCGGCCATTCGCGACCACCGCAGCTGTCAGGAAGGCGAAGACGCTGATCCACGCGCCTTCGCCTCCATTCGCTGCAACAACGGCGCCCGTCATCACCCACGCGCCAGCGATGCCAAGGCCGGCGAGCCACGCGTCGCGCCGCATCATGCTGTAGACGATCGCGGCGGTCGCGAGGAACGCCATCACGGCGGCCCACGCGGCACTTTCGTCGGAACCGACCATGAACGCAGTGCCGAACCATGTGCCGGAGATGGCGATGAGCCGCGACAGGCCGAGCCTTCGCCACGCGCTCACGCCGATGGCGAACGTGCCGAGCACCGCGAACACGAGCGACCACCACGCGTCCGGCTGGGCGATGACCGCCGGGATCATCGTGACCCAGATCGCGAGAATCGAAAGGAGCGAGGTGGCCTTGATGCTCACGCGGCCAGACTACTTCAGGTAGCCGTTCTCGTCGCGAATCTCCGGGCCCTCGACGCGGGCGCGGCCATCGCCGAACTTGGCATCGCGCCAGTGGAGCGCCGCCTTGAGCCCTTCCTCGGCGGCGATGCGGCCGAATTCGCGCACGGCCGGGGCGAGGTGGGCGCGGGCGTCGTTCTCGGCGCCGAGCCGCTGCATGGTGCGGGCGCCCATCAGTTCGAGCCCGAGGTTCACGATGCGCTTGTTGGCGCTCAGCAGTTCGGGGTCGATCATCGCCATGCGGTCGGCGAGCCCTTCGACCTCGGCTTCGAGGTAGTCGCGCGGTACGGCCTTCAGCACGAGCCCGATCTTCGCGGCCTCGGCGCCGGTGATGGTGTCGCCGGTGAGGAAGAGCCGCTTCGTCCACTGCGGCCCGCAGTGGTAGAGCCACATCTGGTTCGGCAGCGAACCCATGGCGCGCGCCGGCGGGAAGCCGATGACCGCGTCTTCGGCGGCGATGACGATGTCCGAAAGGAAGGCGATGTCGGTGCCGCCGGCCAGGCAGTAGCCGTGGACCTGCGTGATGACCGGCTTGTGCATGTCGAAGATGGCCATTCGCAGCCGCTGTGCCCGTTCGAGGTGCCAGGCGTCGTCGTCGAATGTGCGCATGCCGCGATAGACCGCGGTGTAGCTGTCGCGCTCGCCCTCGCTGCGAGGCCGGGCGAGCGGCGTGAGGTCGTACCCGGCACTGAAGGCGCGGCCGTTCCCGCGCAGGATGACGCAGTGGACGGCGGTGTCGTTGTCGGCCTCCCAGAGCGCTTCGTTCAGTTCTTCCTGTAGTTCGAGGGAGAGCGCGTTGAGCTTTTCGGGCCGGTTCAGCGTGATGCGTGCCCGGCCTTTTTCCACCTCGTACAGGATGGTCTGGAATTCCTTCATGGTGTGCCTCCTTCGCGCCCGGATTCTACGCGCGCGCCGGGGCGCCGGTGGACAAAGAGCGCGGGCATCGCAATGCGCGGTACTCCCCCCTACAATCGGGTTACGCCCCTACCTCTATGTATAAGAAGCACACACTCTCCAACGGACTCCGCATCGTCACGGCCGAACTGCCCCACACGCGCTCGGCCACCGTGTCCATCTACGTCGGCGCCGGTTCTCGCTACGAACGGGACGAGGACGCCGGCATGTCCCACTTCCTCGAACACATGCTGTTCAAGGGCGCTTCGCGGCGGCCCACTGCAAAGGAGATCTCGGAGGCGATCGAATCCGTTGGCGGCATGCACAACGCGGCGACCGACCGCGAGGCCACGGTGTACTACGCGAAGGTGCCCGATTCGGCGGCCGCGGAGACTATCGACATCCTCGCCGATATGGTGCGGGACCCGGTGATGGACCCGACGGAGCTCGAAAAGGAACGCTACGTGATCCTCGAAGAGCTCGCGGGCGTGGAGGACAGCCCCGCGGAGATGGCCGGCATCCTCGTCGACCAGGTGCTGTGGCCGAACCAGCCGCTGGGCCGCAACGTGGGCGGCACCCCCGAGAGCGTAAAGGCGCTGCCGCTCGCCACGATTAACCAGTACTTCCGGGCGCAGTATGTGCCCGAGAACATGGTGCTGGTGGTGGCCGGGAATGTTCGCCACGAGGACGTGGTGGCTGCGGCCGAACGCTGGCTCGGCGATATGCCACCGGGCACGCCGGGCGACTGGTACCCCCACGTGCACCGGAACGGCCACCCCCGCATCGCCGTGAAGGAGAAGCCCACCGAACAGGCGCACCTCTGCATCGCCTACCCGAGCGTGTCGCTCGACCACCCCGACCGGTATGCGGTGGACCTCCTGAGCACCATCCTCGGCGAGGGCATGTCGAGCCGCCTGTTCCTCGAACTGCGCGAAGAGCGGGCGCTGGTGTACGACGTGCACAGCTACCCGAGCGAGTTCCGCGATACGGGCTCGTTCACCATCTACGCGGGCTGCGACCCGGAGAACGCCCGGGTGACGACAGAGCTGACGCTCCACGAAATCGAGAAGCTCCTGCGCGACCTGCCCGACACGGAACTCGAAAAGGGCAAGCAGATGGCGCGCGGCCGCATCCAGCTCCGGATGGAGGACACCCGTTCCGTCGCCGGCTGGCTCGGTGCGCAGGAACTCCTGCTCGGAAAGGTCCTCACCGTCGACGAAGTCATCGAGCGCATCGACGCGGTCACCCGCGACGACGTGCTGCGCGTTGGCGCCGACCTGCTGCGCCCCGACCGCGCGGTGCTCGCCGCCGTCGGCCCGTTCGAGGACGACGCTGTGTTCGAAGGACTGATCTAGCCCATGAGCTCCTACGCGTACTTCGGCCGGCCAGAGCGCGACATCGTTCGCGGCGGCACGCACGTCACGGTCTACGTCGTGCCGGTGTTCGAAGGCCGGCTGGTGGCGTTCGATGTGACGGCGCCGCAGGCCCGCGGTCGGTGGCTCCCGTTCACGGTGCTCGGTTTCCGCCAGAACCCGTACGAAGCGGCCGCCGGCGTGGCCGACCGGTGGTGCGGCGGGATGGTAACCGACCTCGGGATCGTCGATGTGATGTCGTTCGAGGTCGACGGTGGCGGCTGGGAGCTGGCGATCATCTTTCGCGCCGAGCTGTCCCAACTGCCCGAACCGGAAGCGGATCGTTCGCCATATGTGTTCGAACCCGGCGCGTTCGACGCAATCGCCCGGTTCGACCCGGTGGACCTCGAGCGCTGGGTGCTGCTCGGCCGCCCCCGCCTCCCGGACAGCGAACGGCTCACCCGCAGCGGCGACACAGGGATGATTTTCTAGGCTAATTCGGCGGGCGGTTACTGCCCTGCGGGAGTGCTCTGGCCATGGAACTGGCTGGGGTTGCTCAAGGGAGCGTCGCGGACCTCCTCGAGGATGAGCTGGCAGATACTCATGCCAGGAAACAACTGAACGGGTGTCGGGCCGAGGTTCATGATTTCGAGCGTTATCGGGCCCGACCATCCCGCGTGAATGGTCGGTGCGGTGAAGTGCACCAGCAGGCCGAAACGCGCTAATGAGCTCTTGCCTTCAACGCGGGCGGCGAGCGCGGGTTTGCCCGGCGCCGTGTCCTCGAAGTCAGGTGGTAGTGGCAGGCTGACACGCTCTAGCGTCTGACCGAGGATCAACTGGTTTCGGTCCAACTTGAAGCCCTGGTCGGTCATCTCCACCCGCTGCGAGATGGCAGCTAGCGTGCTACGGACGTCACCATGTCGGAGATCAACCACCATAGAGAGATTGGGGGTCGGAATCTGGAGCGTCGCGCCAAGCCGAAGGTCGACAGCGGTTGTCCCGAATGGAGACCGCTCTGTTCCGACGCCGGGACGGGGTTTCGGTTCTGGCTCGATGATCAGCCTGCCGTCGTCCAACGCTTCGGCGATCGCGACGTTGCTGAGAATCACGGCTCAGACGAGGATCAACTGCTCGGAGTCGACCGAGATGTATGGGCCGGACCCGAACACTTCGCCGGGAAGCAGCACGAGGCTCTTCCCGTTGTCGCGTTCGACCAGCGTGACGCGGACCAGGTCTTCGAGGTCCTTCTGGACGACCGCGGATTCTTCGACCACCAGGGACACCTCTTTCCCTTCGTGGTCCGTGACTTCCACGATGCGCTCGTTCGGGAACATGCCGGGCGAACTTCGGCCCCGCAGGAAGTACTTCGTCATGTGACCTCTCCAGTGCCGGGGAGTCTACGCCAGCACCACTCCTACATGAAAATCTTGCGGCACCGGCGAGAGTTCTGCACTGCGAACGAGGGGATGCCGGCCCGCATCTGGACCGCACAGCGAGGGGCGCTGACACTGCGCGGGTGCGAACGATCTGGGTTGTCACACATCCAGAGGCCACGCATCACCTCGACGGCCTGGTTGGCGGCTGGTTCGACTCGGCGCTGACCGAGCGGGGGGAACGGCAGGCCGCGGCCATCGCGCGGGAACTGCGTTCGCGCATCCCGGCGGCCGCCGAGGTGGAGTTGTTCTCTTCGGACCTGAAGCGCGCGGCGCAAACCGCAGCAGCGATCGGCGAGGCGCTGGGGGTGGCGCCGGTACTCATTGATGGGCTGCGGGAGAAGTCGTATGGCGAAGCCGAGGGGCGCCCACAGGCCTGGCTCGATGAGCGGTTCGTCCCTCCCCCGGCGGTGGGCGACCGGATGAACCACTCCGAGGGCATCGCCGGGGCAGAGACGAAGGCGCAGTTCGGGGCGCGCGTCTACGCAGCGGTCGAATCTCTCCTCGCGCGGCCGTGCGAGCGGCAGGTCATCGTGACGCACGGGTTCGCGCTCACGTTCGTGGTTGCGTGCTGGATCGGGATGCCGCTGGAGTCCGCCGGGTACGTGAACTTTCGCGCGTCGAGCGGCGGCATCACCGAGTTGCGGGAGGACGACGTCTTTCACAACCGGCAGGTGGCGTCGCTGAACGACGTACGCCACCTCGAGGGGGTCTGACGCTAGGGCTGCGGCCGTAGCCGTTCGGCGGGGGCGGTTTAGGCTTCGCACACGCGCGCTGTGGTACAACGGGTGAAACGCCGAGGAGTGCTTCTATGTCGATCCCGGTTACCCGGCTCAACCACGCTGTCCTGTTCGTGCGCGACCTCGACCGCAGCGTGAACTTCTACCGCGAGGCCTTCGGGTTCGAAGAGATCCAGCGATACCGCGGCCAGATGGCGTTCCTGCGGGCGAAGGGTTCGCAGAACCACCACGACCTCGGGCTCGCGGCGGTGGGCCCGAACGCTCCGACGCCACCGCGTGGCTCGACTGGCCTGTACCACCTCGCGTGGGAGGTGCCCGCGATTACCGACCTGGCTGCCGCGCGCGAGGTGCTCGCCCGGCTCGGCGCGCTGACCGGCGAAAGTGACCACGGTGCTACCAAGTCGCTCTACGGCGTCGACCCGGACGGGAACGAGTTCGAAGTGATGTGGATGGTGCCGCGCGACCAGTGGGGCGAATACGACCGCTCGGCGGTGGTGCGTCCGCTCGACCTGGAGGGCGAAGTGGAGCGCTGGAGCAGCTCGCCCGCCTGAGCGACTACCCGGAACTGCAGCGCACGGCTAGGATTGGGTTGGCGGGCGGACACCCGCCACTACGATTCGGGAGGCCGTCGCGGTATGTGGAAGACGATCGGCGGGCTCACCGTCTTTACCGGTGTGCTCATTTCGATGCTCATCATCCTGGGCATTATCGGGATGGATATGTAGCAGTGGACTGCCGCTGCTTTCGCCGGCGGCTCCACTCCCCTACATTCGATGCATGGTCTACCAGCCCGAGGACCTCAGCGACCTTGAAGCCGTTGTGCTTGGCGTGTTGAGCGTCGGGCTGCCCCCTTCGCGCGCAGCAGGCTCGAACACCTTCCGCGTCGACCACGTGTGTGCCGTAGTGGCCGGTCTCCTTGCCGGTGGCCAGGCCAGCCAGCACCTTGGGCCCGACAACGAGAGCGTGACGCCCGAGTTCCGCGCGAAGCTGCAGCACTGCATCGAGTCGCTCGCGGACAAGGGGCTCGTGGCGTACCAGCCCGCGGGCATGCCGGCTGCAGCCGGTGGCTTCGAAGCAGGGCTCGAAATCGACCTGGTCGACCCGGACATTCACCCGACGCTGCTGGACCGCTACCTGGGGCAGCTCTGCATGGAGAAGCTGTTCAACGTGCCGGCCGTCTACCCGTACCTGATGGAGCGGTATTCGGCGAGCGGCGAAGTATGGCGGCGGCTACGCGAAGGCGGCTACGCGCAGTAGCTACGGCGCGGTCTGCTGTCCCTTTTGTGCGCCGGCGAGCGCCGGGCGTTCGGGTTCGCTCGAAGCTTCTTCCTTCTTCTCTTCGTCCTTCGGCCGCGGCGCCGGCCGGCGGATGCTCCAGCGCCGGAACTTCTCCTCGATGGGCTGCGGGCCTTCGCGCTCCTCGCGTTCGCGGCGCTCGCGGAGGAAGTCGTCCTTGGTTCGGCCGCCGATCTGGCTCGTGTGGCAGAGGATGGCGTCGACCTTCGTCTCCCAGTAGTCGGTGATGTCGACGGTGTAGTCCGGCGCGTCGGTTCCCGCGAGCAGGATTTCGTTCACCTGGTGCGATTCGAGCCCGTCCTCTTCGTCCTGTGGGTAGAACAGCCGGTCGCGCACCAGCGGGTAGATGGCGTCGGCGGTAGCGAGCCCGACGGTGCGGTGGTCGCGGTGGTTGAAGCTGCGGCGGAAGGCGTCCCACGTGATGACCACGTCGGGCCGGTAGAGTCGGAGCAGCCGCACGATCTGGCCGCGGAGTTCGGCGTCATCGATCGTGAAGCCGTCCGGGTAGCCGAGCAGGATGACCTCCTTCACGCCGAGGACGCGGGCGGCCAAGCGCTGCTCTTCCTCGCGGATGGCGGCGAGCTTCTCGGGGTGCATCGTCGGGTCGTGGGTGCCCTTATCGCCGCCGGTGACCAGCACGTAATAGACTTCCCAGCCCTCGGCGCACCACTTCGCGACGGTGCCGCCGCAGATGAACTCGGCGTCGTCGGGGTGGGCGACGATGACCATGGCGCGGCCCGGCCCTTCGATCGGCGGGAGTTCGGGTTTCGGTGCGGTGGCCGGTGCTTCGGGCCCGACGGTCTTGGGTGCGATGCCGCTGCCTTCTTCGCCGCGGCGCAACAGTACCTTCTGCAGCCGCTTGAATCGCTTCCGGTTCCTCGCCATGTTCCCGTCCGACCCTTTGGGATTGACCTTCGACCATCCTACAGGACGGTATCGGTCCCGGTGCCCTCCTGCCGTTCGCGCCACGCTCCATAGATGAACCCGGCGCCGTAGCTCACGTGCATGGTGGCCATGGCCGCGAAGGTGAGCAGCGGGTTCGCGCCGTTCTTACGGGCCACCTGCCCCGCGCTCAGCAGGCCGCCCGCCACGTAGACAGCCGCGAGGCCGCGGAGAAGCCATTTCGCGGGCTTCCAGAAGTTCCCGAGCAGGAACAGCAGCGGGCCACCGGCCACCATTGCCGAGGGCGCGAAGTGCCGGGCCTGCAGCGGCCGGCCCCGCGCCAGCAGCGTGCCCTTGGCGGCGCCGTACTCCCAGTACTGGTACGCGAGTGCCTTCAGCGTGCGGCGCGGGTAGTAGGTGCTGCGAATCTCGGGCACCAGCACGATGCGGCCGCCCGCTTCGATGACCCGGGCGTTGTAGCTATCTTCGTCGGCGCCATCGACCGATTCGTCGAACCGGCCAACCACTTCCCAGACGCGCCGGTGGTAGCAGCCGAACGGCACGGTATCGACTTCGGCTTCGGTATCGGCGTAGCGGAACTTGGCGTTGCCGACGCCGAAGGGGGAGGACATTGCGGCGGCGATGGCCTTGCCCATGGTGCCTTCGCCGACGGTCTCGATGGGTCCGCCGACGCACGCCGCGCCGGTTCGCTTCAGCGCCTCGACCGATGCACGAACGAAATCGGGCCGCACGACACTGTGCGCGCCGATGATGATCCAGCAGTCGCCCGTGGCTGCGTCCATGCCCGCGTTGAGCCCGCCGACGGTGATGCGCTTCGGGTTATCGACGAGTTCGAGGCGGCGGAAGGGCGACGGGTAGTCGCGCACCAGTTCGCGCGTGCGGTCGGTGCTGCCGCCATCGGCGACGATGACTTCGATGCCGTCGGCGCCGTAGTCCTGCGCTGCCAGCGAATCGAGCAGCGCGGTGATGTAGCGCTCTTCGTTCAGGCAGGGGATGACGATGGAGACGAGCGGCCGCTCCGGCAGAGGCAGCGGCCCCGCAAGGCTGCGTTCGGTCGTGGCAGTCATGGGAAGAGGGTACGGCGCACCGGCCGCAAGGCCCAGCCGGGAAGCCCCTACCTGTGCTGCGCGTGGCCGAATCGCCTACTCGTCGCGCTTGCGGCGGCGGCTGGGTTGCGCGCGAACGGGTTCGCCCTCGACTTTCGGGAAGTGCGGCGGGAGTGGCGCCTCGCCGAAGCCCTCGGCGGCCTGCCGCTCGACCAGTTCGAGCAGCGGTTCGAGCGAATGCGCGACGTTGTCGATGTCCTCGTGTGGGTCGCCGATCTCGGCGTAGCGGCGCGGCACGGTTTCGATGGTGAAGTCGCCGAGTTCGATGTCCGGGAGTTCGTCCCAGGTGAACGGCGCCGAGACGCGGGCGTCGGGTGTGGGCCGCACCGAGTAGGCGGACGCGACGGTGCGGTCGCGGGCGTTCTGGTTGTAGTCGATGAAGACGCCGTGGCGCTCTTCCTTCCACCACGCGGTGGTCGCGAGTTCGGGCACGCGCTTCTGCACTTCGCGGCCGACAGCGAGCGCGCAGCGGCGCACCTCCTGGAACCCCCAGCGTGGTTCGATGCGCACGTTGATATGGATGCCGCGCGAACCGGAGGTCTTGGGGAAGCCGCGGTAGCCGTACTCCTCGAGCACGTCGCGCACCACACCGGCGACTTCGCGCACCATCGGCCAGGTGGCCTCGGGTGTGGGGTCGAGGTCGAACCGGAGCTCGTCCGGGTGGTCGACGTCGTCTTCGCGGACGGGCCACGGGTTGAGGTCGATGCAGCCGAGGTTCACGGCCCAGGCGATGTCGGCAACTTCGTCACAGACGGTGAGGTCGGCGTAGCGGCCGCTGGGGAAGGTCACCCGTGCGGTGTGGACCCACTCCGGGCGTTTGGCCGGCGCGCGTTTCTGGAAGAACGGCTCTTCGGTGGCGCCGTTCACGAAGCGCTTCAGGACCATGGGCCGGCGGTACACGCCGCGCAGCGCTCCTTCGCCCACCGAGATGTAGTACTGGACCAGGTCGAGCTTCGTGTAGCCCTTTTCGGGGAAGAACACCTTCCCCGGGTTCGTCACCGTGACAGTGCGGCCGCCCACGTCGAGCTGGACATCGTCTTTCGCCATTGATGGATTGTATGGGCCCGAGAGCGGCCGCGGGCAACCTACCCCGCGAGCCGCCCGGCGTCGCGTGGCCGGATGCGGCCCGATTCGAGGAGCGAACGCACGGTGGCCTCCAGCGTCTCGCGGACCGGCCGCGGCGCGAACCCGAGGTCTTTCGCGGCGCCGGGGTCGCTGGCCTGGCTGGCGTCCTGGGTGCCGATGCGCAGCATTTCGCCGGAGAGCGGGAGCCTCCACGGGAGGATGCGCTGCACGAGGTCGAACGCCGGGCCGCCACTGGTGGCGACGAATGGCGGGACGGTCACGAACCGGCGGCGCACACCGGTAATTTCGCGGAGTTCGCGCATGATCCCGGCGGGCGAGAGGGTCTCCGCGACCAGCAAGTAGCGCCGCGGACCGCGCCCGGGTGTGATCGCCGCTGCGATGGCCGACGCCGTGTCGCGGACGTCGACGATGGGCAACGAGGGCGTATTGACGAGCATCCGCATGCGCCCGCGCAGGAAGTTGGCGGCCATCTGGTCGGATTCGCCGAAGTGCGGGTCGTGCGGACCCCAGACGCTCCCCGGCATCACCGTGACCACCGGCAGGCCACGCTCCTGGTATTCACGCGCGACCAGCTCCGACCGGGCCTTCGACGTGGTGTACGGGCCGAGGCCCTTGCCGGGCGGTGAGTCGGGGGTGATCGGGCCGCGCGCCGGGAGGACTGCGCTGTAGCTCGAGACGTGCACGATGGGGTCGAGCCCCCGTTCGGCCGACTGGCTGATGACGAGCCGCGTGCCGGCAACGTTCGTACGCTCCAGCTGCTGGCGCTGACGCCGGTCGAACGAGAACACCGAGGCGCAGTGGATCACTGCATCGCAGCCTTCGAGCAGCGCGGCGACGGCCGTGGCGTCGGTGACGTCGCCCTGCACGAGGTCCGCTGGCGGCGCGACCGACAGCGGTTCGAACGCCGGCGCTACCCGCTCGGGCGAACGCACGAGCAGCCGCACTTCGTGGCCCTGGTGCAGGAGGGCCGC
>CAZWBW010000012.1:0-1156 GCA_964632355.1 uncultured Anaerolineaceae bacterium
GGTGCATCCTCTTCAACATCGACGAGGACGATGAACGAGGACACGAAGAGGCCGATGACGATGAGAATCGGGATCGATGTCCAGACGACCTCGAGAAGGTTGCTGCCGTGGACCTGGGGCGGGAGGTCATCGCTCCGCTTGCGGTAGCGGAAGATCACATAAATGAGGATGACCTCGACCAGGACGAACACGACGGCAGCGGTGCCGGTCACAATCAGGTAGAGGTTGTGAATGCCTTCGGCTTCCTTCGTAATCGGCTCTGGCTGGCCGAACTGGGCGAAGGCGACACCTGCCGTTAGGAGCAGTGCCGACAGGGCGGCGGAGACGATGAAGAGTGCCCGACGGAAGTTCCTTCGCCACGTGGCGGTGCGCATTCGGTGCGTTCCCCCCTCTATCCGCGCACCCCACACCAAGTAACGCTCTTCGCAGGGCGCGACGAACCAGCTTTTGTGAACAGATTCGCAAACAGAGTTATAGCCCTGCCCCGGATGGGCGTCAAGGAAGGCAGGAAGGGCCATTGGTTCGCGTCCATTAGTCCATTGCTCGTAGTCGCCGAGCCTATCCACGAGACACGGGGACGGCGGTGTGTAAGAGTTGGATCGAGCGCCGCCCAGGCCCGCGGCCAGGCGTGGTGCGAGAGGGCACATGAGGAGTTTTCGCTGGCTGATCCCGGGCACTGCCGGACTTGTGGCCCTATTACCAGCGGTGGCGCTGGCGCATGGGCAGGTCCAGGAGGAGCCGGGGTGGTCCACACTCCTGACCGGGTGGGAGTTCGATCCGCTATTCCTCTTTCCTATAGCGCTGGTGACCTGGGGCTACTTCAGCGCCGTGAAGCACGTGAACCGGGCGCACCCCAACTCCCGGGTGCCGGTCTCAAGGGTCATCTACTTCTCACTGGGTATCGCCGCGACGGTTATCGCGCTGGCATCACCACTGGCCACCTACGACACGACGCTGTTTGTGGCCCATATGTGGCAACACATGCTGCTCATGATGGTTGCCGCGCCACTGCTGCTCCTCGGGCAGCCGATCACGCTGCTGCTGCGGGTGGCTTCACCGAGGTTTCGAAAGGGGGTGCTGCTCCCGGTACTCCACAGCTGGCCGGTGAAGGTGTTGTCGTTCCCCGTCGTGGCTTGGCTGATCTTCGCCGGGACGA
>CAZWBW010000012.1:1166-31085 GCA_964632355.1 uncultured Anaerolineaceae bacterium
TGGACCTCGCACTTCCTGCCGATCTTCAACGCGGCCCTGGAGAACACCTGGATCCACCGGCTCGAACACCTTTGGTACATGAGCGCGGCGCTGCTGTTCTGGTGGCCCGTGATTGGCGCGGACCCTTCGCCATGGCGGATGCCCCACCCTGTGCGGCTGCTGTACGTCTTCCTGCAGATGCCGCAGAACTCGTTTCTTGCGCTGGCCATCTATAACGCCGGCGAGCCGCTGTACGACCACTACGCGACGTTGATTCGCACCTGGGGACCATCGGCGCTGACCGACCAGCAGGCAGCCGGGATCACCATGTGGGTGTTCGGCGACATGCTGTTCCTCGTCGCACTTGGCTTCCTCGCCTACGCGTGGGTCAAACACGAGGAGTTCGAAACGAAGCGGACCGACCGTGCATTGGCGCGTGCGCGGCTCGCGCAGCAGGAACAGGGCGTTACCGGGCCAAATTCGACATAACCATCGGCTCGGCACCATTGTTCCGTCCGGTAAAGTTGGGCACGGCGGCGAGGAGGCGCGGCACGAATGGAGAAGGTTGGCCGGCTGGCAGTAATCGCCCGGTATCCCGTCAAGTCGATGCGGGGAGAGGAGCTCACGGAGGGGGACGTCGGGTTCCAGGGGCTTCGAGGAGACCGCCTTTGCGCGTTTGTCCAGGCAGACAGAGCGAGCGTATTTCCATGGCTCACGGCGCGGGAGTGCCCCGAGTTAGTGCAGTTCGAGCCTCGCTGGGAACTGCGTGAGGGCCGCCTGTCGTTGACGGTCCGGACGCCCTCGGGCAGCGAACTACCCGTCGAGAGCGACGAACTGCGCCACGAACTCGAAGTGCGATCGGGCAGGCCGGTGCGGCTGCACACCGACCACCGCGGGAACCACGACGCCGCATACGTGTCGGTGATCACGACCTCGACGGTGAAGGCCCTGTGCGACGCCGCAGGTGTCGAGCCGGATCACCGGCGGTTCCGCATGAACTTCGTCGTCGAAAGCGACTTACCGCCGTTCGCCGAGGCGAAATGGGTGGGCCGGGTGGTCCGCATCGGGGACGTGGTCCTGGGCGTAACGAACGAGGACGAGCGCTGCGTGATGGTGACGCTCGACCCGGAATCGGGAGCCAGTACTCCCGGCGTGCTCCGGGCCGCGAGTGAGCTGAATGGCGTTTGCGCCGGTGTCTACGCCTCTGTCCTGTCCGCCGGCCGGGTTACCGTTGGCGCCGACGTGGAGCTCGGCCCCGCAGTGGAGGCCTTTACGGAGCTGTAATCGGCCCACATTCATATGTGATGCACGTTCAATTGGTTTGACTGCGACGCGTTCCTAGGATGCTCGCACTCGGTTCGCCCCCACGAGTGCAATCACCCTCGAGGAGATGCAGGCATGACGGAACGCGACGAGGCCCACGGTATCCCCGGGCAAGAACTGCTCCATCGTGGAATAAGCAGGCGCGGTGCGCTCAAAGCCGGCGCATTCGCGGGCGCAGCCTTCTTCGCAGCGCACGCCACGGGAAACTACGGCCTGGTCCAGGCTGCGGCCAAGCAGGGTCTCATTCCGCCATCGTCCTCCGTGGCGGTACATCGAAGCCGGGCGGATGACTTCGACGACACGCCCATCGACCCCGTTGCGGTGATGGATGGCTCGGCAGGATGGTTCCCAAGCCGGTACGGGCCGGGAGACGAACTCGGCGCAATTAACGAAATCACCCCGCAGAAGACGCTGGAAGCGTGGCGGCTTATCAAGAACAACAAGAACAAGCCACCGAAGACGTACAGCCTCGGCGAACTCATGGAGCCGGGCATTCCCGCGTATCCCGGGCGCGCCTATGAGCAGACGCTGAACGCCCCGTCGACGGAGCCGCCGTACGCGGGCGACAACATGCTCAACGGGTCCGAGGAGCGAATCTCGACCACCTACCACATCGCGACGCAGCTCGACGGCCTCCCGCACATCGGCGTAGGTGACGTGTTCTACAACGGCTTCCGGGCGTCGGAGCTGATCGCCCCGGATGGCTCCGGGGTACTGCACCTGGGTTCGCACCTGGTGCCCCCGTTCATTACCCGCGGCATCTTGCTCGACGTGTTGAGCGTGAAGGTGGAGCAGGGCGCCAGCGATGCGCTCGGCGATCCCGTCGACGGGAAGCCGATCCTGGCGAACAGCTACCGCATTACCGTCGAGGACCTCCAGGCCGCGATGCAGCGCGCCAAGATCCGATCCATCGAGCCGGGCGATGTCGTGGTCATCCGTACCGGTTGGACACACCTGTTCAGTGCGACCGACGAAGACAAGAAAGCCCGATACCTGGCCACTGAGCCGGGAATCTACCTGCGGGAGGCTCGCTGGCTGGCGCAGTTCCGGCCTGCCGTGGTGGCAAGCGACACGTGGGCGCTCGAGGTGCTCCCTCCGCCCGAGCCGTACACCACAACGCAGCTGTTCCCGGTGCACCAGGAGCTCATCACCCATCACGGTATTCGGATTGGGGAGGCTTTCCGAAGCGAGGACCTCGTCGCCGATGGCGTCCACGAGTTCGTGTTCTTCTATACCGGGCAGCGGGCCAAGGGCTCGACAGCGACCAACGTGCAGCCCGGTGCGCTCGCCAGCCCCTGGAAGTAGCTGCCCCTCGGCACTCACTGAGAACGGCGCGTCGGATTCCGAAGCGCCGTTCTTGTTCCCATCATCTAGGCCTGGCGGGCGCCGATGTTGACGACGACACTCCTCGCAGCCGCCGCTTAGTTTCAGTCTGCAAAGCCGCCGGTGCGCAGGCACGAAAAACGGGCCCCGGGGGCCCGTGTGCGTTCAGTTTGGTGGAGACGCGGGAGAGTCGAACTCCCGGTCCAGCGAGGGTCGGCTCCGGATTATCCTACAGGCTTTCCCACCGATTCAGATCTCGCCGGCCGCTACAGTGGTGGTCCCCATGCAAGCCGGCCAGCCGATAAGTCTTTCGTGAGCGGTATCGGCGTCGGCTCACGGCATCCCGGCATTGCAGCGCTCATCCCCGGGCCCACCGGGCCGAGGCCCGAGGCGAGCGTCGCCGCTAATTAAGCAGCGAGAGCGAGTTGACGATTGCCAACTATTTTTCGGTTGCCTGATTAACGAGGGTGACAACCAACCTCGGCCTGCTATCCGGTTACCTTCCTCTCCTGTCGATTCCTTTCGTCCCCACGATTGTGGGATGGCTTGTGCCATCACCGCCAATACTAGCACATTCGTTCTGGCATGAGAAGCCGTTACACGCTCTGGCGGAGGGCTCGCTCCATCTCCCGCTGCTGCTCGCGTTCCTTTACCTTCTCGCGTTTGTCGTACTTCTTCAGGCCGCGAACAACGCCGAGCTCGACTTTCGCCTTGCCGCGCTTGAAGTACATGGAGAGCGGCACGATAGTCAGGCCCTTTTCGGCGGTCATCCCGGCGAGGCGAGCGAGCTCCTTCTTGTGGAGCAGCAGCTTCCGGTCCCGCTTGGGGTCGTGGCCCGAATAGCCGGCGTGTTCGTACGGGGCGATATGCGCGTCGACGAGCCACAGTTCCCCGTCTTTCATGCGCGCGAACGCACCCTGGAGCGACACGCGGTGGGCACGCAGGGACTTGATTTCCGAGCCGGTGAGTACAATCCCCGCCTCGTACCGTTCGAGAACCTCGTAGTCGTGCCGTGCACGACGGTTAACCGCGATGGTGGAGTCGGACATGTGATCACGCTGAGGGCCCCGGCCGAGCGAACCGAGGCCACCACCTGAGGAGCGAGTGTATCGGGTTACTGGTTGCCGCGCAGGATGTCGATGGCGGCAAACAACTGGATGTCGCCCTCGTCGATGTACTGCTCGGAGGTCATCTGAACTTCGACGTCGGGTGTGATGCCGAGGCCTTCGATCTGCTCGCCCGCCGGGGTGAGCCAGCGACCGACGGCCACGTAGAGAGCGCCACAGCCCTGCGGGTCGTCGCAACTCGTGAGTTCGACGGGGACGTTTACTGTTCCCTTGCCGAAGCTTCGTGTGCCGACGATCGTTCCGCGCCCGTTGTCACGGATCGCCGCCGCCAGGACCTCGGCTCCGCTCGCGCTGCCCGCATCGATCAGCACCACGAGCGGGATATTCGTCAGGATACCGCCCGCGCGCGCAGCGGTGCTCTGCTGTCGTCCTTCGGCGTCGACCTCGGTGATGATGGTGCCCTCGTTCAGGAACTCATCGGCGACCTGGACGGTCGGGACGAGGAAACCGCCCGGGTTCGACCGAAGGTCGAGGATGAGGCCGCGGTAGCCCTGCGCTTCAATGTCACCGGCCTTCTCGCGGAGTTCCTGCAGGGTGTTCTCGCGGAACCGGGAGATATTTACATAAGCGATGTCGGTGACCGGGTTGCCATCGCGGTCGACCAGCTGGGTGCCCGATTCGCCCGGCACGACTTCGAGGATTGGTTCGAGGAAAACGCTCTCGAGCGGGATCTCGCCGCGGGTGACCGTGATGGTCTCTTCGACGCCGTCGGGGTGGCGGACGGTGATGGTGACCGGTGTCCCCTTCGGGCCGCGGATCCGCTCGACGGCCTGGTCGGCGGTCCAGCCCTCGGTCGATTCGCCTTCGACAGCGATGATGATGTCGCCGGCCTGGATCCCGGCCCGCTCGGCGGGCGAATCGCGATATGGCGCGACGATCTGAATCTGCCCCGTTCGGTCGCTGACGGTGGCGCCGATGCCTTCGTAGCTGGAACCGCTGTCGAACTGGAACTGGCGGAGCTGCTCGGGCGAGATGTAGGTGGTTTCGCGGTCGTTGAGGGAGTTGATGATGCCCTCGATGGCCGCCTGCTGGAGTGCCTCCGGGCTTAGTTCGCCGCGGTCGACGTACTGTTCCTGGAGTACGTTGATGATTTCGTTCAACAGGTCCGGGCTGATTGGCCCATCGACCGACGCCGCAGCCGCTGAGTTGCTGGCCGGCGGCGAATCCCCGTCGGAAAGATCCTTGACCGCGTACCCCAGGCCGAAGGCGAGGGTAACGCTGGCGAGCAGCAGGAAGACGACCACCGCCCATCGCGCGGCTCGTTCGGCTGGGCCGGGCTCGGCGATGTGGGGATTCGGTTGGGTCAACGGAGCAACCTTTCCGGCCTGGGGCGCCGTGCGAAAGTCGTACCCTGGAGTGTACTAGCCGCCGAATCGGGCCAGCAATTTGCCTGGCTTACCGGTGGTTTACGAGGGCGGGAAGAAGGCGAGTTCCCCGGGCGTAAGACGCTGCATGGGCTGTCCCCGCTCGGGTCGCCATATATAGACATAATTGCCAACCGGGTCGCCAAACGACGCGGATACGCCGTCCGTCGGGAGCCGGCCGGTGACTGCGAGGACCGAGCCATCGGGCGCCCAGAGCGGGTGCGAGAGCGCGTACTGGTCCCAGAAGGCGAACATGGCTCGAAGGTCCTGGGCGGGGAGAAACGGCTCGGACGCGGCGACGAACTTCCCGTCTCGGCTTCGAACCTGGAGGGTGTAGCGGCCGTCGCCGAGGTGAGAGGGAACGAGCAGCGCAACCTGCTCGCCGCTGGGCGACCACAGCGCGCTCGCGAACGGGCCGCGGGCGACGCGGGAGCGGTTTCCGGGCGAGGTGGGGTCGATGAGCCAGAGGCCGTCGAAGACGCCGGACTCGGGCTGACGGGTCTCGCTGACGCTGATGAGGCCGTCCGGGAGGGCGCTGAGCGCCACGCCGCCGGAAAACTTTCCGAGTTCGCGCCGTTCCCCGGAGAGCGGCGAGTGTGCGATGACCACAGCGCCTTCGTCGCCGGCGGTGGCAAAGATGACGGCACCGTCGTGCGTGCAAGCAGGCGCACGGAAGCCAACCGCCTTCTCGTCGATGGTGGTGCGCGTCACCGAGCCGCCGGGAGCAAACGAGAACACGGTCAGGCTGTTGCCGATGTGGCTCGCGAGGGCGGTGCCGTCGGGGCTCCAGGAGCTGAAGATCGGCGCGCCGACTTCCAGGACCTCGCGACGAAAGGGGAGTCCCGGGGTGACGACCTCGAGCTGAAGGCCGAACTCTCCCTGCGCCACCACGGCGAGCTGGTCGCCACGCGGCGACCAGAGAAGGTAGTGCGGGAGCCGAGGCGCGATCACAGGGACCACGCCCGGCTGGCTGCGGTAGAGCTCGAGCGGTTCGGCGCCGTCGAGACTGACCAGTTGCACCGAACTGCTCACCGGCTCCGAGAGTTCGATCAGCGAGACGGCGAGTTGGTCGCGCCGCCCCGGCCGCCACGCGGGCCATCGTCCCTCCGGTACGAGCGTCCTGGGCTCGTGGTCGTCGCCAATAGTGGCGATGGCGAGTGCGCTGGACTTTTTGACGATGGCGAGTGGTACGGCGCTCACAACCGGCACTGTACGACGGCGGCACGGATTCGTACGACTGCTGGGCGAACAGCTTCCGTCGCGGAACTTCGCACTATATCTGTTATGTTCCCGCGGAAGCGGGGGACGTGACCGTGAAGGTCGCGCGCATCCCTTCCCGCGTGTGGCTGATGGTCTCGCCGTCGACCTCTTCGACCACGTCGCAGACGAGTTCGTATTCGCCGGGTTCCAGGTCGACCGTCAGCGTTGCCTCTTCGCCGGTCGCAAGTTCGGGCGTACGGGCCACGAGTTCATACGTGCCGTCGGGGAGTTTCCGCAGGACGGCGAGGTCGTGAATCCTACCGGCCTCACCGTCGCCGTGGCCGTGGTCCTCCTCGACGTGGACGACCGTGAAGGTGACCTGGCCAGCTTCGATGGACGACTTCGACGGGCTGACCTCCCAGTTGCTCAATTCGACACGAACCTCCCGTTCGCCAACGGCTTCGCTCGAGTCGAACCACCCGCGATCCATGCCCGTGAAGATGATGAGCGGCAGGAGCAGGACCACAGCGGACATCCCCATGGCCACGAGAGGCCCGCGGTTCGCCTCGATGAAGTTGCGGCCGCCGGAGGGCGGTGGGTTACCACTCGCTTCGGCGATGCGCTTCGATTTAGTGCGAAGTCGCAGGCTATTCGCCATGACGCTGACGGAGCTGAAGGCCATTGCAGCCCCCGCGATGATCGGGTTCAGCAGGCCGACGGCCGCCACGGGAATGGCGAGGACGTTGTATCCGAACGCCCAGACGAGGTTCTGCCGGATGGTGGCCAGCGTGGACTTCCCCACCATCACCGCCTCGGCCAACTTCGAGACGTCGCCGTGGAGAAGGGTTATGTCTCCTGCTTCGATGGCGACATCCGAGCCGGTGCTCATCGCGACACCGATGTCCGCCTGGGCGAGCGCCGGTGCGTCATTGATCCCGTCGCCGACCATAGCGACGGAGCGCCCTTCCGCCTGCAGCGTCCGGACCAGTTCGAGCTTGTCCTCGGGCCGGGCGTTGGCGTGGAACTCGTCGATGCCGACGGTGCGTGCGACCGTGGCGGCCGCGCGTTCGTTGTCGCCGGTCATCATGACCACGCGGAGCCCGAGGCGCTGGAGTGCCTCGACCGCACGAGGTGCGTTCTGCTTCACCTCGTCGAAGATGCCGATGATGCCGGCGACTTCCCCATCGATCGCGACGAGGATGGCGGTGCGGCCTGCCGCTTCGAGGTCGAGCAGGCGGGCAAGCATGTCGTCGCCCGGCGTGATCCCGTGCTCATCGAGGAGCCGCCGGTTGCCGGCGAGGACGGTCTGCCCATCGACGATTCCAGAGACTCCCCGCGCCGTGTGGGACTGGAAACCTTCCACGGTGGCGAACGAGAGGCCGCGTTCCTGTGCTGCGTCGACTACGGCGCGGCTCAGCGGGTGTTCACTGCCGGATTCCACCGAAGCGGCGATCCGGAGGAGTTGAGCTTCGTCGAGTGTGCCGAGGGGAACGATTTCGGTGACCTGCGGCCGGCCCTGAGTAAGCGTGCCGGTCTTGTCGAGCACGATGACGTCGAGGCCCTTGATGCGCTCAAGGACATCCGCGTTCTTGATCAGGATGCCGCGTTCGGCGCCCATCCCGGTGCCGACCATGATGGCGGTCGGGGTTGCGAGGCCGAGCGCGCAGGGGCAGGCAACCACCAGGACGGCCACGGCGGCGATCATGCCGTCGAGCCAGTTCCCCACCACCAGCCCCCACGCCAGGAACACGCCGAGGGCGATGAGAATCACGATCGGAACGAAGACGGCGGCCACCTGGTCGACGAGCCGCTGGATCGGCGCCTTCGAACCCTGTGCCTCCTCGACCATCCGGGCCATGCGGGCGAGCGCTGTGTCCTCGCCGACCCCGGTGGCTTCGACGTATATCACACCGTTTTGATTGATGGTCCCGCTGATGACGTGATCGCCGGGCTTTCGCTCAACCGGGATCGATTCGCCGGTGAGCATCGACTCGTCGATCGTGCTGTGGCCTTCTCGAACGATGCCGTCGACCGGCACGCGCTGACCGGGCCGCACGATGACCACGTCACCCGTGCGCACGGCCTCGATGGGGAGCTCGACCTCCTGTCCGTCGCGGAGCACGGATGCAGTCTTTGCGGCCATACCAAGGAGCTGCCGGATGGCCGACGACGCCTCGCCCTTCGAACGCTCCTCGAAGTACTTGCCCATGGTGATGAACAGGAGCACCGCGACGGAGACGTCGAAGAACATGTTCTCGCCGGTGTCGGCGATAACGACCCACGCGCTGTAGAGGTAGGCCACGGTCGTGCCGAGCGCGACGAGCACGTCCATGTTCGGGTTCAGATGGCGGAGGCTGGTGTAGCTGCCTTTGTAGAACCGCCAACCCAGGCCAAGCTGAATGGGCGTCGCGAGTAGCAGAAGCAGCCAACCGGTGAGCTGGTGGTTGCCGTTGATCGTTATGTCGGCGATGTCCATCCCCATCGCGAGGATGATGGTGGGCACGCCGACGATGGCTCCGGCGATGAGGGTGTAGAGCGTTCGCCGAGCGTGGTCGGCGCGGCTGGCCTCGCGATCTTCTGCGAGCTGCGCTTCGCGGGCTTCGTAGCCGGCCTTTTCGACGGCGGCGATGAGGCGGTCGACCGGGACATCGGTCGCGAGCGTGACCCGTGCCGTTTCCGCGGCGAAGTTCACGCTTGCGGTTTCCACGCCCTCGACCTTGCTGAGTGCCCGTTCGACGCGGCGCACACAACTGGCGCAGGTCATTCCGGAGATTTCGAGGGTGAGGGCGTTGTCCTGTGTGGACATGGCGAAGACTCCATTCCCGGCCGGCGGTACCGGTCGGTTATGTCAGGCTAGCTTCGTAGCCTTCCTCTTCGATGGCGGCGATGATGGCCTTCGGGTCGAGGTTCTCGCCCTGGACCACGGCCTTCTTTTCGTCGAGGTTGACGCGCGTTTCGCTCACTCCCGGGAGTTCGTTCACGGCGTTGGTGACCGCGCGGACGCAGTGGTCGCAGGTCATTCCGGTGACGGTGAATTCGAGGGTCTGAGCCATTGGGTTCCTCCGTTTGGTGTGCCGGGTTTGCGCTTTGATTAGCCCTCGGCGGGGCCCTGCAGCCTGTAGATCCGCAGGAGTTCGCTGACCGCGCGATCCTCCTTCCCGCCTTGCATCATTTCAACCACATGGGTACGCAGGTGGCCTTCCATGACGAGTCCATCGAGCGAGCGGAGGGCTCTCTGGATGGAGAGAGAGAGGTCGAGGATGTCGATACAGTACCGGTCCTCCTCGATCTGCTTCTCGAGGGCGGCCACCTGTCCCTTGATGATCTTGAGCCGGCGCAGCGCCTGGCGTTGGGTCTCGGGGGTCACGCGGCGTCCTCCATATAGGGTACCCCCCTATCCTGCTCCGACGGGCGAACGTCGTCAAGGGAGGCCTTCGTCCAACGCCGAAAAGGCCTGCTACAGGTTCTGGTAGCGAATGACGAGAGGCTTAGCGCGGACCGATCGCGCCGGCGTCCTTGAGGCGGGCGATCTCGTCCCAGCTGAACCCGGCTTCTGAAAGGACCTGCTCGGTGTGTTCGCCGAATTCGGGGGCTGCGGTGCGAATCGTCCCGGGCGTGGCCGACAGCTGGACGCCCGGCCCCACGATTTCGAGCTTTCGACCCGAAGGATGGTCGAGCGGGACGATGTAGTTGTTCGCTCGTACCTGCGGGTCCTGGACCACCTGGCTGTAGTCCTGGATCGGCGCGACGGGCAGGCCACATTCACCGGCGAGGTGGTTCACCCAGTCCCACTGGTCGCGCTGGGCGAACACCTTGTCGAGCTCGGCGATGAGTTCGCGGCGGTTCGCGATGCGCTGCCGGAATTCCGAGAACCGCGGGTCGTCGATGAGGTCCGGGCGGTCGATTCCCTTGCATAGGCCCGCCCACCAGCGGTCGCCCTGCGCCATAGCGAGTGCGATGTAGCGCCCGTCCTTGCACTCGTAGACGTTCCAGAGCGCGTCGGCCTCGTGGCGGTGCCTGCGCGGTGGGAATTTCCCGGTGAAGAGCGCCGTGGTTATGTTGAATGACTGTAGTGCGACCTGGCCGCCGAGCAGGGACGCGTCGACCTTTTGGCCTTCGCCGGTGCGCGCCCGGTGCCACAGGGCGATGAGGATCCCGTAAGACAGGAACATTGCGCCGACCTGGTCGGCCATGCCGCCGAACGAGAAGATGGGCGGCAGGTCCGGCGGGCCCTGCATCATCATCGTCCCGCCGCGGGCCTGTCCGAGGAGGTCCATCGCGGGCCACTTCGCGTGGTCGCCTTCGGTTCCGTAGCCGCTCGCGGATGCGTAGATGATGCCGGGGTTCCGCTCGCGCATTACGTCGTAGCTGAGCCCGAGCCGTTCCATGACGCCCGGGCGCATGTTCTGCACGAAGACGTCTGCCGTTTCGATGAGGCGCAGCAGCGTCTCCCGGCCCTCGGGGTGCTTGAGGTCGATGACGATCGAACGCTTGTTCCGGTTGTGGCTTTCGAAGTAGCCGTTTGGCTCGCCCGGCGGGGTACCAAACGCGCGCCCCGGGTCGGGCGCATCCGGCCCTTCGACCTTGATCACGTCGGCGCCGAAGTCGGCGAGCATGGCAGTGGCATAGGTGCCCTGCTGCCAGATGGTGCAATCGATGACTTTGAGACCGGATAGTGGAAGGCCGGTATGCGGGACGTCGGGGAACATCGCGCTCCTCCTCTCGCCGTAGGCGCTCTCGGGATCATGGTGAGCGGGTCAGGGGGTGTCAACGGGCCTGCTGCTATCCTCCCGTTATGGCCAAGGAGTTTGGGCATCGGCGATTCGCGGCCGTCTGGGCGTGGATGACAGCACACGAAGGCCGCCAGCAGCGAGAAGCACGGCGCCGCGTGATGGCTGGTATCGAAGGCAGGGTGCTCGAGATTGGGTTTGGCGTGGGTTCGAACTGGGCGCACCTCCCGGGAACGGTCCACCAGTACGTGGGCATCGAACCCGACCGGTACATGCTCGAACGTGCGACGGCCACGAAAGGCCGGGACGCGGTGGAGGGCCGGCTGGTCCGGGCCCGCGGGCAGGAGCTCCCCTTCGCGAACGACTCGTTCGATGCCGTCTTCACGACGCTCACCTTCTGCACAATCGAAGACGTCCCCGGGGCGTTGGCCGAGATTCGCCGTGTGCTCAGACCCGGCGGCGTGTTTCGTTTCTGGGAGCACGTTCGGCCAGAGGGCAGGGTGTCCGGGCGCGTGACCGATGTGCTCGCCCCGGCCTGGCGAAAGGTCGGCGGCGGGTGTAATCCAAACCGGCGGACGGTCCAGGCGATCGAAGCCGCCGGGTTTCGCATTACCTCGCTGCACACGCCGAACAGAAGCCCCTTGCCGATGGTGTTCGGGACCGCCACAGCGGACGGAGCGGGTTCGGTCCCTATACTTGAGCGGGCAGCGCGCGGGGTTCGCGACTGATTTCAGCTGAGGTTTCGTGTTGAGGATAGGCGCCCACGTCTCGAGTGCGGGTGGTCCGCAGAACGCGTTTCCGAGGGCAGCCGAGATTGGCGCCGAAGCGGTGCAACTCTTCATCTCGGCGCCGCAGCAGTGGCGGCTGCCGAACCTGAAGGACGAGCAGGTAGCGGCCTTCAAGGAGGCGCACCAGGCTGCCGGTATCCCGGCGTTCTTTCACGGCGTCTACCTGATGAATTTTGCCAGCCAGGACCCCGCAATCCTCGAGAAGTCGGTGGCGTCGCTGACCTCGTATCTCCAGTGGGCCGACAAGCTGGGAGTCGTCGGGACCATCTTCCATGTCGGCAGCCACCTCGGCGCAGGCTTCGAACCGATGCTTGAGCAGATGTGCCGGCTGCTGCGGCAGTGCCTGGAAGCGGCCCAGAACGAATCGCTGATGATCCTCGAGAACAGCGCGGGGCAGGGGAACTGCGTCGGGAAGGACTTCGCGGAACTCGGCGCGCTGGTGCGTGGGCTGGACAACGATCCGCGGGTGGCGATTTGTGTGGACACCTGCCACGCCTTCGCGATGGGATACGACATCAGGACGCGCGAGGGCTGTGAGATGGCGTTCGAAGAACTGGATCGCGAAGTGGGGCTCGACCGCCTGGTGGCGGTGCATGCGAACGACAGCAAGATGCCGCTCGGTGGCGTGCGGGACCGGCACGAGAACATCGGCGACGGCCACATCGGGTACGAGGGGTTCCGCGCGTTCATGAGCCACCCGGCCGTTCGTGACGTTCCATTTCTGCTGGAAGTGCCGGGCCTCGACAACAAGGGCCCCGACGAGGAGAACGTGATGCGGCTCAAGCGCATCCGCGAGGAGCTGGGCATCCCCGGTCCCTGACGTGGCGCGCTGGAAGGGTCGCAGGTATGGTTCTTCGCGATATGGATAGCGCAGCGGGAATGCCGACGACGGGAAAACTGACCGGCCCCCTCTTCACGGAATGTGCGGAGTGGATCTGGGAACAGATGCAGGAAGAGGGGTTCATGCTGGCTGGCGAGCTCATCGAGCTCATCCTGGCAACCGAGCGGGAGCTGGCGGTGCACACCCGGCCGATCCGCGAAATTGCGGAAGTACTGGCGGACGAGTTCCGGATGCGCGGCATCAAAGGGAACCCCGGCGAGATTTCGGCGGCGCTGATTCACGAAGTGCTGCAGTGGGAAGACGACTTCCTCGGTTTTGCCGGGATTCGCCGGGAAGAAAGCTAGTTGCTTTTCCGCAACAGGCCCATTCACGGAATGGTGGCCCGATTGACGGTAACCGAGCAGGTGCGACAGACTGGCGGTTAAACCCTTGCAGTGGAGGTTGGCCGCTCAACCAGTCTTTCAGCACCGTGTGAGTGAACGTTCCGTAGCGCCAGGTCCGCCCGTTCCGGCGGATGACGAGGCGGGGGCAGTATCGAAAGACTCGGCGGATGGCCCCCCGGCAGGCACAGCCGTTAGGCGACCCCACAAACCAGCCCGGGTAACCGGCTGACAAAAGGGCGCCAGGTGCCAGGGAGTAGCGCTCCCTTCCTTCACTCACCAAGTCGACCCGGAGATTCGCCGCCGCGTGTACGGCACGTGGTGGCCCATGCTGCCGTGCGTATACGGCCAGGGGTTCGTTATGTGTGGGATTGTTGGTTACGTCGGGAGCAGGCCCGCTGCCCCGATTCTTCTTCGTGCGCTCCAGGACCTCGAATACCGGGGATACGACTCAGCCGGGGTGGCTCTGCTATCGGACCGCGGTGAGGGCGAACCGCTCACCGTGACCAAGCGGCAGGGCAAGATTTCGAACCTGGAGGCGGCGCTCCGCGAGAACGGCGATTCGCAGGCGACTACGGGCATGGGGCATACGCGCTGGGCCACCCACGGCGCGCCGAGCGACACCAACGCGCATCCGCATACGTCGTGTTCGGGCGAGGTGTGCGTCATCCACAACGGAATCGTCGAGAACTACGCCGAGCTCCGAACGCGGCTCCAGGCCAACGGGCACAAGTTCAACTCCGAGACCGACACGGAGACCATTGCCCACCTGATGGAAGAGGAGGTGCGTGGCGGCGCCTCACTTCTCGATGCGCTTCGGAAGACGGCGGAGCAGCTCGAGGGTTCGCAGGCAATCGTTGCGATGAGCCCATCGGAGCCCGGTGTGCTTGTCGCTGCCCGCATCGGCAACGCGGGGGGAGTGGTCATCGGGTACGCAGACGGGGAGATGCTGCTGGCAAGCGACCTCGCGGCGATCCTTCCACACACGCAGCGAGTTGCGTTTCTCGCAGACCGGCAGTTCGTGCGGGTCGACGAGAACGGTGCGCAGTACTTCGACAGCAACGGACAGCCCTTCGAACCGGAGATTCGCCGGATCCCGATTGACCCGGTGTCGGCGCTGAAGGGCCAGTATCCGCACTTCATGCTCAAGGAGATCATGGAGCAGCCCGAGGCGCTATCGGACACCATCCGGAGCGTCGCGACGCTGCAGCCCGTGACATTGCGGCTGGATGCGCTGGGCGCCGTCGAACCGCGGCTGGCGCAGGTGCAGCGGGTTGTGCTCATCGGTATGGGCACCAGCCTCCACGCCGCGATGATCGGCCGCCGATATATCGAGGAGCTGGCGGGCATCCCGGCGGAGGTCGATAACGCGAGCGAATTCCGGTACCGGAACCCAATCCTGGACGACAGCACGCTCGTCGTTTCCGTTAGCCAGTCAGGCGAAACGGTGGACGTGCTGGAGGCGATGGCGGTCGCGAAGGAGGCGGGCGCCATGCAGGTGACGGTCTGCAATACCGAAGGGGCGCAGACCACCCGCGTCGCGGACGGGACGGTGTACACCCGCGCTGGTCTCGAGCGCGGCGTTGCCAGCACGAAGTGCTTCACCACTGCGCTCGCCGCACTCTATGCGCTGGCGCTCAAGCTCGGGGTGGCCCGGGGACGGCTTACACAGAGCGATCTCGAATCGCACATCCAGGACCTCCTTCGTGTGCCCGATGCAGCGGCGCGAGTAATCGCCGATGACTCTGCGTACCGGGAGCTTGCGAACCGGCTGTACGAAGCCGGACACATCCTGTTCCTCGGCCGCGGGCTGGCGTATCCAGTCGCGATGGAAGGCGCCCTCAAGATGAAGGAGATCAGCTACATCCATGCTGAGGGGTATGCCGCCGGCGAGATGAAGCACGGCCCGATTGCGCTCATCGACCGGTCGTTCCCGACGGTGGCCGTGGCCACCCGGCACGCGCTGCGCCAGAAGATGATTTCGAACATCGAGCAGGTCCAGGCTCGCGCCGGCGAGGTGGTCGCGGTGGTCACGGAGGGGGACAGCGAGGTTCCGGGCCTGGCGAACTACACCATCGAAGTCCCGGAAGTGGCGCCGCTGCTCGAGCCGATCGTGGCGACACTTCCCCTGCAGTTGCTCGCGTACCACGTGGCAGTTCGCCGCGGCTGTGACGTGGACCAGCCGAGGAACCTGGCCAAGACCGTGACGGTGGAGTAGCGAAGCTGGTGTGCGGAGGTTGCTGTTTTGACGTTTCTGCGATGTTCTGACAACACAAACCAAGTCAGCTTGGGAGCGTTAGGGCGCTAGGATATATAATCTCTCGGGTATCAGCCGAACTTATGCAAGGCGATGGAGGCATAGACCGGAATGATTAGCATTAGCAAGTCGGTAGTATGGTTCGAAGAGGTAGGCCGTGAAGATCTCGCCCTCGTCGGTGGCAAAGGCGCCAACCTCGGAGAGTTGCTCCGGGCCTCCATCCCCGTCCCACCAGGCTTCGTCGTCACGGCTGATACATACTTCCAATTCATCCAAGAAAACGAACTTTCGTCCGTTATCAAGGCGGAGCTGGACGGGCTGGACGTCCATGACTCGCGGGAGCTGAACGAGCGCGCTGCTCGGATTCGCCAGGCGATCATGGATGCGCCGATTCCGCCGGCCATCGCCGACGAGATCAAAGCGGCGTACAGGCAGCTCGGCGAGGGTCCGGTGGCGGTCCGGAGCTCGGCGACGGCGGAGGACCTCCCGGAAGCGAGCTTCGCCGGCCAGCAGAGCACGTACCTGAACGTAGTAGGCGCGGACAACGTAGTGCGGGCTGTCCAGGCTTGTTGGGCCTCGCTCTTTGAAGGGCGGGCCATTTTTTATCGCCAGGAAGGCGGCTACGACCACCTCTCGGTTGGGCTTGCGGTCCCGGTGCAGCGGATGGTGCAGTCCGAAAAGTCCGGCGTCATGTTCACCGTCGAACCGGTCACTTCGGACGCGAGCAAGATCACGATCGAAGCGGTCTACGGCCTGGGCGAAGGCATCGTCTCGGGCGAAATCTCCCCCGACCTGTACATCGTCGACAAGGAAACGCTCGATATCGTCAGCATTACGCCGGCGCCGCAGGACCGCATGATCGGCCGTGCGGCGGACTCCGACGGCGGGCACGAAGGCGCGAACGCGTGGCTGGAAGTCCCGGCCGAACTTCGCGAGAAGCAGAAGCTGACCGAAGCGGAAATCAAGCAACTGGCCGAGATCGGCCGCAATGTCGAAAAGCATTACGGCCGCCCGCAAGATATCGAATGGGCCTATGAGAACGGTTCGTTCTATCTGGTCCAGGCACGGCCTGTGACGACCATGCGCGACCAGGCCGCCGGCGACGAGGACGAGGGCGAAGAGGAAACTGCACCGGTCCTGGCGTCGGGTCAGCCGGCCAGCCCGGGCGTCGGTGTGGGCCGCGTCCGCGTAGTTCACGACCCGTCGGAGATCGACATCGTCAAGGAAGGCGACATCCTCGTCGCCGAGATGACGACCCCGGACTTCGTGCCGGCCATGAAGCGGGCGTCGGCCATTGTGACGGAGCGCGGCGGCCGGACCTGCCATGCGGCAATCGTGAGCCGCGAGCTCGGCATCCCCTGCGTCGTTGGCGTCTCGGGCGCGACGAAGCTCGACGTCGACCGCGAGGTGACGGTCGACGGCTCCCGGGGCGTGATCTACGACGGCCGTGCGGAAGCGCGGCTGGCGTGGGCAGAGCGCCAGAAGGAGCGCTACGCCCGCGCTGCTTCGCTCAAGACCAACACGAAGCTGTACGTGAACCTGGCCGAGCCGGAACTGGCCGACCGGGTGGCGCAGCGGAACGTGGACGGCGTCGGCCTCCTGCGCGCGGAGTTCATCGTGGCGCAGATCGGCACGCACCCGCGGCAGTTCATCGAGGAAGGCCGGCCCGAGGAGTACACGCGGCAGCTCGCAGCGGGGATCGCCGAATTCTGCCGGGCGTTCGCACCGCGGCCCGTGGTGTACCGCCTGACCGACTTCAAGACAAACGAGTACGCGAACCTGAAGGGCGGCGACCGGTTCGAGCCCACCGAAGAGAACCCGATGATCGGGTTCCGCGGCGCCAGCCGGTACATCAAGGAGCCCGACGTGTTCCGCCTCGAGGTGGAGGCGATCAAGCAGGTTCGTCAGGAGTTCACGAACCTCTACGTGATGGTCCCGTTCGTGCGCACGCCGGACGAACTGAAGCGGGTAAAGGAACTGCTCGCCGAGCAGGGCGTCGTGCAGAACGACGAATTCAAGCTGTGGATGATGGTCGAGGTGCCCTCGAACGTCATCCTGCTCGACAAGTTCATCGACGTTGGCATCGACGGCATCTCTATCGGCTCGAACGACCTCACGCAGCTGGTGCTCGGCATCGACCGCGACAGCGAGATGCTCGCCGACACCTTCGACGAGCGGAACGAGGCGGTGATGGCTGCCATCGAAACGGCGGTAAAGACCGCGCGGCGGCGTGGCCTCACGGTGAGCATCTGCGGGCAGGCGCCGAGCGTTTATCCTGAAGTGACCGAAAAGCTCGTCGAATGGGGCGCAACCTCGGTGAGCGTCAGCCCCGACATGATCGACCAGACCCGCGAGATCATTGCCAACGCCGAGGCGAAGGCGGGGCAAAAGGCGGAGTAACGTCACGAAGCCGAAAATCAGTCTGATAACCCTGGGCGTGGCCGACCTTGGCCGCGCCCTTCGTTTCTACCGCGATGGCCTGGGCCTGCCGGTCCACCTGGAGACGCCCGAGGTCGTGTTCTTCTCGCTCGAAGGGACCTGGCTCGCGCTCTGGTCCCGGGATGCGCTCGTCGCGGACGCCGGCATCCCGGATACTGGCGGCGGTTTCGGCGGGTTCAGCCTCGGGCACAACGTGCCCTCGAAGGCGGAGGTCGACGAGGTCCTGCGGCTGGCGGTCGAGGCCGGCGGAACGCTCGTGAAGCCGGCGCAGGACACCGCATGGGGCGGGTATGCCGGCTACTTCACGGACCCGGACGGATTCCTTTGGGAAGTAGTCTGGAACCCGGACATCGATCTCACCTGACCGCGGCGCAGGCCTCGAGGGCGGAGCGGCGCTAGAATCCGCGACATGGACCTGTCGTGTGTGCGGCTTCGACTGGAAGCGAACGAGGAGCGCCTGAGCCCGTTCGCTGCGAAGACTTCGACGAGCAAAGGGCGGAAGGTCCCGGAGGAGCCTTCGCCGCTGCGTACCGAGTATCAGCGCGATCGCGACCGGATTGTGCACACGAAGGCGTTTCGGCGCCTGAAGCACAAGACGCAGGTGTTCATCGCGCCAGCGCTGGACCACTACGTGACGCGGCTGACGCACACGATCGAGGTCTCGCAAGTCGCGCGCACGATCGCGCGAGCGCTGAACCTGAATGAGGACCTGGCCGAGGCAGCTGCGCTCGGGCACGACATCGGCCACGGGCCCTTCGGGCACGCCGGCGAGGAGGCGCTGGCGGAGTGCCTGCCCGAAGGATTTCGCCACAACTACCAGTCGGTGCGGGTGCTCGACCGGCTGGAGCGGCGCGGACAGGGCCTGAACCTCACGTACGAGGTGCTCGACGCCATCGAAAAGTCGAGCAAGGCCCGGGAGGATATTTTCGCCGAGGGCTGGGGCGTTCCGGTCACGCTGGAGGGCCAGGTCGTGAAGGTTGCCGACGCCATCGCGTACCTCAACCACGACATCCTCGACGCCATTCGCGCGGGCATCATCAGCGAGGACGACCTGCCGGACGCCACGCAACGCGAGCTCGGCCGTTCGCACAGCGAGCGGCTGAACACGCTCATCTCGGACATCGTCGAAGCGAGCTGGGCCGCGACCGGAGAGAGGGATTCGAAGGAACCGCCCACGATCACGTTTAGCCCGCGGATTACGGCCGTTGCGAACGAGCTGCGGGAGTTCATGTTCCAGCGCGTGTACCTGTACGACTCCACGCGGCAGGAGGCCGAGCGGGGCAAGCGGGTGGTGAAGTTCCTGTTCGACCACTTCGTGAAACACCCGGAGGGAATCTCGCCGGACTACACCCTTCCGGATGACCCGGTGGAACGCCGGGCAGCCGACTTCGTGAGCGGAATGACAGACCGGTATGCGCTACGACTGGCCCGGGAGTTGGGCTGTCCGGAAGCTGCGGACTGGGTTACGTAAACTAACCTGAATACCCGGAAAACTCGTTTCTTGGCGGTTACTGTGCATGGGGTGATAATCGGGGCGGTGGCGAAGGCCGCGTGCTATGAGTGATCGCTATGGGTCCTACCCGCCAGACGAGCCGATAATCGGCGGTCCCACCCCTCCTCCACCCCCTCCGGGCGCAGGAAGCGCCGTGGGCTATGAGCCTGTCGTCGGTGATCCGGCCGATTACGACGAGGAGGCCGCGGAGTGGGACGACGAGGCGTACGACGATGAGGCGTACGCCGACGACTACGACGAATACGAATACGCGGACGACGAGTACTACGACGAGTACGACGACTACTACATCGACGACGAGCCCGCGACCCGCCAGCCGCTTTTCTATGTGTTCATCGCCGCTGCGGTGCTTGTTGGGGTCGCGGCCATCTTCCTGTTGTTCGCGTTCGTTCGCGGCGGCAACGGCGACGCCGGGCCGACGACGGACTTCCGGGTCTCGATCGAATCGCCGCGCAACGGCGACCGGATCGAGGTAGGCGCCGAAGCGGTCATCACGGTGTCCGCCGCGGCGACCGAGGAGATCGCCCGGTTCGAGTTATTCGTCGATGGCGAGGCGGTCACAGGTGTTGATGCCACTCCGCCGGCCACCGGCGACATCTATCACGCGACCATGAAGACCGTGTTCAACGAGAAAGGCGAGCATGAGCTGTGGGTGCGCGTCATCTCGGTCTCCGGCGCTTCGAAGGATAGTGACAAGGTTCGCGTGGTCGTGGTCGAAGACATCGGCGACCGGCCGGTCCGCATCAAGGGCCGGGTGCTCGCTTCGGTCACGATGCGAACGGGACCGGGTGACGACTACGAAAGCGCGGGTACGCTCCAGCCAGGCCGCGAGGTCGACGTCATCGGCCGGACGCGAAACGGCGAGTGGTTGCTCATCGACGTTGGCGGCGGGAACTGGGTGCCGCGGAGCGCGATCGAGCTGCTCGACAGCATCGAGCTCGTGCCCATTCGGGAGCCCACGCCGACGCCGGTGCCCACACCGACGCCCGAACCTTCGCCGACGCCGACGCCGGAGCCGCAGCTGCCGGACTTTGCGCCGACCGACGCGTTCCTGGTTGGGAACAACCTCTTGCGGGTGACGATCGCGAACCGGAGCAGCGCCTCGTACGAAGGCGTCCTGGTGGTGTCGGCGACAGGTGTCGGTGCTGACCCGCCGAGCATTGCGGTCAACGTGTCGCTGCCCGGCCACAGCAGCATTACCGTCGACTTCACTCTCAGCCCGGGTATCACTGAGGAGACCACGGTCAACGTGAAGGTGGACCCCGACAACGCCATCGAGGAGACGGTCGAGGACAACAACAGCGTGACGTTCGTCCTTCAGCCGCCGGCGGATCAGCCGACACCGACCCCGACCGATGAGCCGGACGACGAGACGCCGACTCCTACGGAGGAGGCGCTTGCGCCGGGTCTCGAGCCGCGGCGCCGGGCGGCGTAGGAGGTCGCCAGGCGCCCGGGCGCGACGATAAGAGGGCGGCAACCTAAAGAAACGCCCGCCGGTGACACGCCGGCGGGCTGTTCGCATCCGGGCTACCTACAATCGAGGCGATGGACGCCGTCGAGGAGATTAAACGCAGGGTCGACCTGGTCGAGTATGTCGGGCGGGTCGTGCGGCTGCAGAAGTCCGGCCGGAACTTCCGCGGCTTGTGTCCCTTCCACACCGAGAAGACGCCGTCGTTCTATGTGTTCCCGGACCGCGGCACGTGGCGGTGCTTCGGGAGTTGTGGCGAAGGCGGCGACCTGTTCACGTTCGTTCAGAAGCGGGAGAACATCGACTTCCGCACGGCACTACGGGAACTCGCGTCGGAGGCCGGGGTTCAGTTGTCGGCGGAGTCGGCGGAGCGCCGGAGCCGGCTGGAGCGGCTTAGCGGCGTGATGTCGGCTGCCGTCGACTACTACCAGCGGTGCTTCCGGGAAGATGGCGCTGCTGATGCGCGCGAATACGTGTTCGGCGAGCGAGGCCTGACGCAGGAGGCAGTGGACGCCTTCCGTATCGGGTGGGCGCCAGACGAGTGGCGCGGGTTGCGCACGTACCTCGCGGGGCGCGGGTACGACGACCGCGACATGCTCGATGCCGGGCTGCTCGTCGAGCCGGAAGGCGGCCGCGAGCCGTACGACCGGTTTCGCGGGCGAATCATCATCCCGATCGTCGACGAGCGCGGCCAGTTCGTGGCCATGGGTGGCCGTTCGCTACACGGCGAGGAACCGAAGTACCTGAACTCGCCGCAGACCGAACTCTTCGACAAAGGGCGCACGCTGTTCGGCCTGTACCAGGCGGCGCAGGCGATTCGCGAGAGCGGCACGGTCGTTGTCGTCGAGGGGTACATGGACGTGATCGGTCCATGGCAGGCAGGGTTCCGGAACGTTGTGGCGACAATGGGGACCGCGCTCACGGAGCACCATGTGGGGCTTCTCCGGCGGTTCGCGAAGCGCGTCGTCCTGGCGATGGACCCCGACGCGGCCGGCGCGGCTGCAGCGGAACGGGCGGGCTCGCTGTTTCTCTCGTTCGAATCGCCCGAGGCGGCGGCGCGGTCCGCGCGATCGGCCGATGCCCTGAGTTCGCAGCACGAGCTGGAGCTCCGGGTCGCTCCCCTGCCGGCAGGCCGCGACCCCGACGAGGTCGCGCGGGACGACCCCGAGGGGTGGGAGCGAGCCATTGCGACAGCGGTACCCTACGCGGAGTTTCTGCTGCGGCGGCTCATGGGACCTACGGCGCCGGAGTCGCCGATCGAGGCGCGGCGAATCGTGGACCGGCTGCGCCCGGTGCTGCTGGCGGTCCATGACCCGGTCGAGCGCGCTGTCTACGTGCAGCGAGTGGCCCGGCACCTGGGCATCCCGGAGAGCGCTGTCCTTGAGCGCCTCCGGCAAGGGGCGCCGACAAGAGCCCGCGCGCGCGAGGCCTTCCGGGAGCCGGAGCTGCCGCAGACGCCGGAAGAGGAAGTCGTACTGGCGTTCCTGGTGCGGTACCCGGAACTGCGGCACGAGTACCGCAATATGCCCGAGACGCTGTTCACCCGGAGCATCGACCGGGAGGCGTTCCGCAGGTGGCTGGCGAACGACGAACCAGAGGGCCCGGACGACCCCGTGGCGGCACATCTCCGAGCGCTGCGGGAGCGGCGTCTGCCGCCGCTGACGCCAGCGGAGGCCTCGCTCGCGGTGCGCCAGAAGATCCAGGCGATCACCCGGGAGCGGCTCGTGCAGCACCAGGCGGCGATGACTGAGTACCTGGCCGAGGCGGAGCGGGAGCTGGGGGCGGCCGCCGTGGCGGAACTGGCAGAACGGGCGTGGCGTGGCCTGTTGCCGGGCGAGGACGCGCGCGAACTGGCCGAGACGGTCATCGAGGACCTGGAACTCGGTCTGTCAATCCACCGGCGCGAGGAACCGGGCGGTTTGCGCCGAGGCTAGTTTTCTCGTTGCGAAATATCTCAATTGGGTCATTCACCCTATTGACACTCTATTGCCACTCGCGGTACCACTTACGCGCCGGTCGTCATGATCGGAGAAAGCGGGAGGTGCCATGGTAATGGCCAAGATCCGGACGCTCCTCGTCCTCGGCGCGCTGGGGGCGGTGGCCGCCGTTTCGTCGGCGACCCCGTTCCTCATCTTCAGCTGGTGGTAGTAGGAGCAACAGCGTAGGGAAGGGGGCGAATACCGGTATTCGCCCCCTTCTCGCGTGGAGCGGACGGCTCCTCAGGCTTCGAGCGCAAGCCCGAGACGCGACTCCAGGACCAGGGCATCGATCATCGCCGCGGTCGTTCGTGCGCGCTCGAGGGCGCGCGCCGGTGCATCGCCTGCATCGACGCATGCTTCCCCGAGGCGCGCGAGGCGTGCCTGTCGATAGGCTTCGAGCCGTTCCCTGGCGAGCGGCTCGGTGATGGCTGTGTGCCAGAGGTCGGCGACAAGCGCAACGTACGTCACGTCCGGCGGTCGCAGATACCGTTGCGCGGCCGCGGCGGGCGAGGCGCCCTCGCGCAGGGCATCGGCGACGGGACGGAGGCGTTCCTCGGCGGCACTGAGCGTCGCTTCGGCGACTTCGAGGTAGAGGGCGAGCTTGGTCGGGAAGTGCGCGTAGAGCCCGCCCTTCGATAGCCCGGCCTCAGCGGCGATTTGCTCGAGCGACGTGGCGGCGTACCCGGAGCGGGCGAAAGAGCGAGTGGCGGCTTCGAGCAGTGCCCGGTGCGTCTTCGCTCGCCGCTCGGCCTGCTTCATCGCTTGCGCCTCCACACGGGCGGTAGATATCCCACAGCGCTGTCCAACTGGCAACACGCGTGGAGGCGGGACGAGGCAGGTTCCATCGTTCGTCCGCAAGGCAGCGCGTCGGGGCTTCGGCCCGGCGGGAAGACTTGTTGCGACGGTGTACCTATGCGGTGGGCGGTGTCGCGGCGACTGTGGGCGTCTCCCCAGTCGGATGCTTCAGCTTGCCGCGCGGCCCGCTTCGTCGTCCTTGCGCCTCCACGCGGGGAGATACAGGGGCCGGACGTTTTGGCCGAGTTGTTCCTCTCGCCAGCGCGGGAACACCGCTTCGAACGCCTCGACCACCTTCGGGTCGAACTGTGTCCCGGCACATCGGAGGATCTCCTGGAAGGCTGCCTCGGGATCCTGTCCCTTGCGGTAGGGCCGGTCCGAGATGATGGCGTCGTAGGTATCGCAGATGGCGACGATGCGCGCGCCAAGCGGGATGTTTTCGCCCTTGAGGCCGCGAGGGTAGCCGCCGCCATCCCAGCGCTCGTGGTGGGCAAGAACGATGCGGGCGGTGGGTCGCAGGTACGGCACCTGCGCGAGGATCTTGTAGCCCATCGCGGGATGGCGCCGCATGAACTCCCATTCCTCTTCCGTGAGCGGCGTCGGCTTGAGGAGGATGGAGTCGGGCACGCCGATCTTGCCGACGTCGTGCATGAGAGCGCCGCGGTAGATGCTGCCAAGTTCGTGTTCGTCTTTGATGCCGAGCATCTCGGCGATATCGAGCGCGTGCTTGGCAACGCGCACCGAGTGGCCCCGGGTCTCCTGGTCACGAACATCGAGTGCGGCCACGAGGGATTCGAGGGTGCCGGTGTAGGCGCGGCTGAGCTCCTCCGACATGTTTCGGATTTCGATGTAGGCGCCCTGGAGCTGCTGGTTCGACTTCTCCAGGCGCAGCACGTTTTCGCGAGTCTGGTCCAGCACCTGCTTGATGGAGTAGCGAGAGAGCAGGAGTGGGATCGCGAGCACAGCGAGTCCGGCTACGCCAAGCCTGTCGTAGGCGACGCCGAGTCCGCCGCCAACCGCCCCAAGGGCCACGTAGTGCGGGAAGAGCCAGGGAACGTTCGCGCGGTAGGTGGCGAGGAAGGGCTTGCCACTGGTGAGCGAAATGATGCCGGTGACGCACCAGGAACTCACCGCGAAGATGCAGGCTGCGATGGCGGTGCCGGCGCCCACCGTTACGGCGGAGTTCGCAAAGAGCTGCTCGTGGCTGAACGGAAGAAGCAGCGCGGGGCCCGCGAGGGACGCGAGGCTGTGCTGTCCGAAGTTGAACGCGAGCTTCGCCGCCCCGGCGCGTGGCGCGAAGGCCCACCCTGTGAGTGTGACGGAGGCGGATGCCAGCGCCGCGCCGGGCAGCCCCCAGAGGAGGCCCGCAACGACGATGCCCGGGGTGGAGATCGAGACTTTGCCGCCCTGGTGGAGGTGGAGAGCGAGCGCCTCGGCGGTGCAGGTCAGCGCGATCGTGGCTGCCAGGCCGCCGGGGTCGTGCAGGCCAGGCGCAAAGAAGGACATGGTGAACGCCGCAGAACCGGCGAAGAACACCAGCGCGATGAACCACTCGGCGCGTCGGTTGAGATCAGGCATCTCAGTTTGACTATCGGCGTGCCAATGCCTGCCTGAATCGAGAACGAGTCAACCTATGTCGCGAACCGGTGATTCGAGCGTGACGGTGTGGTGTTGGTGACAAACCGGAGGAACCGCAGGAAAGTGTCTTGCGGCCCGGGTGCGAATTCGGGATCAACGCCAGCGGGAATATCGTCGATCAACTCGACACGTGGTGACAGCGTCGATGGTTACAACCGTGACAATATGGTGACTGCATCTCGGGCGGTCGAAATCGCCTAGTATGCGCACATGAGTGTGCCGGGTTTCATCCGCCAGCCGCTGAAGGGGATGGGCACGGCGCTCGGCCGGTTCGTGACGCGCGTGTTGCAGGCGGCCGTGGGCGCGGTGGTGGCCTTCTTCATCCTGCTGGTGCTCGACGCCCTTCTCCTCCGGGACGTTCGCCGCGAGGCGTAGGCGGTCAGGGTCGCAGCAGCCGGGCGACCTCGATGGAGTACTCCCAGCCCGAGCCATGGTCTTCGACCGACCAGGCGGCGCTGAGGACCGCGTGCGCGAAGCTCCATGCTCGAATTCGTTCCCGGTCGAAGCCGAGTTCGTCGGCGAACTGTGTGAGACGGTTCTCCAGCACGCGGCCGGGCGACGGCAGCGAGAGGAGATATGGGAAGGGATTTCGCATGAACGCCGCGATCTCGTACTCGGGTTCGCCGATGACACCTTCTGGATCGATGGCGAGCCAGCCATCCCGGCGGCTGCGGAGGATGTTCCGGTGGTGCAGGTCGCCGTGGAGCATGACCCGGCCTGTCGGCTGCGCGAGGAGCTTGCGAAATGTGTCCTCGGCTTCGGCGAAGAGGTACGGTGGGAGCGGTCCGGAGCCGCCGAAGCGCTGCCGGTGGCGTTCGAACCCCTGTGCCCAGCCGGCGAGCGTGGGGAACGGGAAGTCGGCAGGCGGTGGCCGGTGCAGCCGCCGAATCACCTCGATGGCCGCGGCGGTCGCGGCGGTATCATCGTCGAGCACCAGGAGAGGGTCCCCGGGCATCGCACGTTCGAGCAGTAAGGCGCCGGCGCCGAGGTCGGCGCGAAGTAGGCGGACCGCACCATTCCCGCCGTAGGTTTCGAGCGCGGCGGTTTCGGCCTCGAGTTGCGGCGAAGGCACGGCGAACTTGAGCGCGACCGGCCGGCCGGACTCATCGTGACCGGGCGCAACCCAGCTGTAGGTGAGGGACGCGTACGGCGGGTCGAGCGCCAGGTCCCACTCGCGGACCAGTCGTGCGATGTTCGCGGGGAGGTCTCGGAGCCAACGCCCACCGCGCTCTTCCCCGTATACATCCGTGACTCGCCGCGCGAGGCCCGGGTCGATCGGAGCCGCGATGGCCGGGTCAGGCTCCATGGTGGCGGCGCGCAGCTTCCGTGGCGAGGCGGGCGGTACCGTCCGGAACGCCGCGGGCACCGCGTTCGCGCAGGGCACGTACTACTTCGTCGAAGTGGGATGGGCCGTTTACTTCGAGCAGCAGGTCGAGCACAGCGACGCCGATGGGAATGCCGGGCGCCTCGCGGATGTGGTTGACCTCGATGATGTTGCCGCCGGCTGACGCGATGACGCCGGAGACGAGTGCGAGTTCGCCGGGGCTGTCCGAGACCTCGACCGTCAGATGGCGGTATCGCCCGGAGTCGACGAGCCCGCGGCGAACGATTGAGCCAAGAAGGTTTATGTCAATGTTGCCGCCGGAGATGATCGCCACGGTCGTCCCTCGCGGCTGGTAGGCGCCCGACTGGAGCGCGGCAACGGCGAGAGCGCCGGCGCCTTCGGCGATGAACTTCGAGTTCTCAATGAGAAACACGATGGCTCGGGCGATGGCCTCGTCGTCGACGGCGATGACGTCATCCACGTAGCGGCGGATGAGGGCGAATGTGCGAGCGGATGGGCCGGCGACCGCGACGCCATCCGCGATCGTGCGGCCGGATGGGACTCGGGTGATGGCGCCACGCTCGAACGAACGGCGGATGCCGTCCATGGCCGCGGATTGCACGCCGATGACCCGCACTTCCGGGTTCGATTCCTTGATGGCGGTTGCAACGCCGGCAAGCAACCCACCGCCGCCCGCGGGGACCAGGACTTCCTGCACCTCGGGCACCTGCCGGAGGATTTCGAGCGCCACGGTTCCCTGGCCCTCGATCACCGCGTCATCGTCGAAGGGTGGGACGTAGATGCGTCCTTCGCGGTTGGCGATCTCGAGCGCCTCGGCACGCGCTTCTTCGAGCGACGCGCCGTGGAGGACGATGTGGGCGCCGTACGCTCGCGTGGCCGTTACTTTCGCGAGCGGGGCCGCCTCCGGCATCACGACGGTCACGTCGAGTCCCGATGCCCGTCCGGCGAGCGCGATGCCCTGGGCGTGGTTGCCTGCGCTCGCGGCGACGAGGCCGGACCGGGCGGCCGCGGAGTCGAGGCGCTGTACGAAGTTTGCTGCGCCGCGAATCTTGAACGCGCCCGTGCGCTGCATGTGTTCACACTTCAGCAGGATGGGAACGCCGAGCTGCTCTTCGAGCGCAAGTGACGGCCAGCAGGGGGTCTCCCGGACGAGGGGTGCGATGGCACGTGCCGCCGCTTCGATGCCCGCGAGCGATACGTGGGGTTCGATGGCCTGTGACTCTTCGGTGCGCACGGGCGCATTGTCGCACGCGCCGTGTCGCGCGAGACGACGAATGCATCGCAGGAGTCGCGGGGGGCTACCGGCGCCAGATTTTGCGGCGCTCCCAGCACCAGGTGCAGACGCTCAGGGGCCGGTCGACCACGACGAAGCCGTGACGGACCGGGTACATGCGCCGGGAGACGTGCCGTTCGCAAAAGCGGGCGTTACAGAGGGAGCATTCGAAGGACGGGTGTGGTCCGCAGCTCTCGACACCGCAGAGGCCAACAGCGTTGCGTTGCTGCGCGCGCTGTTTGTATTCGAGGTGGCGAACCAGGTCGTCGAACTTCGCTCGGCACCGCCGGCGTGTACAGACTGCCTCGTGGCCTTCTTCGATGTAGCGATGCTTCTCGCAAAACGGGCGGCCACAGTACTGGCAGCTGTTGACGGCGGGGCATCCACAGCGAAAGAGACGGCTGCCGAGCTGGCAGTGACGAGACATGAACGTGTGCTCAAGAGGCGCGTAGGTTGCCTCGATCGTGTTCGGACGGCGGAGCGAGGTCAATCGATTGTGAAAACGGTGCGATTACGACATCCAAAT
Source organism: uncultured Anaerolineaceae bacterium (assembly GCA_964632355.1). GTDB lineage: Bacteria > Chloroflexota > Dehalococcoidia > Tepidiformales > Tepidiformaceae > JALOAP01. The sequence goes on from CAZWBW010000012.1 coordinate 29,455, forward strand.
GCACGCACCGGGGCCGTCGGCCGTGAGCAGCGACCCGGCGGGGGCCCAGTCGGCGACACGGAAGAAGTCGACCCGGTTGTCGGCGTTCGATACAACCGCGAGGTGTTCGCCCGAGGGATCGAAGCAGAGGCCATCGGGGCGTGCGCCAACAGCGAGTCGCCGCTCGATGACACCGCCCGAGACGTCGACGACCGCGACTTCGCCGGTGTCGCTGAGGGAAACCACCACGCGGGAGGCGTCGAGGGAGACGACGCGGACCGGGCGGCCAGCCAGTTCGATGCGGTGGAGCGGCGCGAGCGTTCGCCGTTCGAACACACTGAGTGTGCGGCCATCGGCGTCGGCCGTGACCACGCGGTCGCCGACGATTGCCACGCTTTCCGGGAGTCCGGACGTCGTCGTGAGCGCTGGCGGGTCGCCGAGGAGCCGCAGGCGAGCGTCCCGCGCGTCGGTTACGTAAACCTCGTTGCCAGCGGCTGCAAGGGCATGGGGCGTGTCGCCTGTGGGCCATGAGCGCAGCGGCTCGAGTGTGAATACGTCCAGTTCGTCGACGCGGTTCGCCTTGTCGTGGCTTACGAGCACGCGCCCGGGGGCAACAGCCAGCCCGTGGGGCGTGTCACCGGGGAACTCGACAACGCGCAGGATCCCGGGTGCGCGCGGGTTCACTGCGAGGAGGCGGTCACCGCGGCCGAGGGTGACGTAGAGGTGCTCGCCGAGAAGGGCCAGTTCGTGTGCCGGTCCCGGGACGGCTAGGGTGCGGACGCGCGGCTCTTCGTGGGTGAGGTCGATGAAGCTGAGGGAATCCGCGCGGAGGTTGGCGACCACCAGCGTGCCCTCGACCGGCCGCGGTGCAGCCTCGACTTCGCTGGACTGGGCACGCCAGGCGAAGGCGATGACGAGCGCCATCAGCGGGAGGATGGCGAGGCTTGCGAACCGGTTGAGGCGGGAGAGCGACATGGCGATCGGGATGGGGCGGCCCACGCGGGCCGCCCCCTTCAGGTGGTCGCTTAGCGGATGATGTTCACCAGGTCCTGGAGGATCTGGTCGCTGGCGGTGATGACGCGCGAGTTCGACTGGAATCCGCGCTGGGCGAGGATCATGTTCGTGAACTCGAAGGCGAGGTCGACGTTGGAGCCTTCCAGGGTTCCGGACCAGATGGTGCCGAGCCCGCCGGTACCGGGCTGGGTCAGGCTCGCGGCCCCGGAGTTCGGGGTTTCAGCCCACAGGTTCTCCCCCTTGCGCTCGAGGCCACCCGGGTTCACGAAAGTCGCGAGGGCAATCGGCCCGACCTCTTCCTGGGTGCCGTCGAGGTAGGTGGCCGTGATCATGCCCGTGCTGTCGATGGCGATACCGACAAGGGGGTTGTTTTCGTCCACTGTGACCTGGATCGGGTTCTCATCGACATCCAGGACCTTGTAGCCGGCGGAGTTCACGAGGACACCTTCCGCGACCAGGTCGAAGGCTCCGTCGAGGGTGTAATAGTTCATGCCGCTACCATCCGTGACCACGAAGAAGCCGGTGCCCTGGATGGCAAGGTCGGTGGCTCGCCCGGTGGCCTGTGGTGTGCCCTGCGTCATGATGTTCGTCACGGCTGCGAGGTTGACACCGAGCCCGATCTGCATCGGGTTGATGCC
>CAZWBW010000012.1:31095-40887 GCA_964632355.1 uncultured Anaerolineaceae bacterium
GCGGATTTGTAGGCGGTGGTGTTGACGTTGGCGATGTTGTTGCCAACGACGTCCATGTAGGACATGTGGCTGCGGAGGCCGGAGACTGCGGAGTACATCGCTCGAAGCATCGGTGATCAGTCCTTTCGTGAATTGGCGGGGCTACCGCCGGGTGTGGTGTGTCGTTTGGGCCTCCGTCGAGCGGACCGGCCCGGGTTACTCAGGCGATAACGACGGAATCGACGTTGGTGAAGACGCGCTGGTGGTTCCCCTCCTTTGGCATGGCGGTGATAACGGTTCGTTCACGGACGTTCACGACGACGGCGAGGTCGTCGAGCATCACGACGCTGTTCCGGCCACCCTTTTCGGCGGCGCGGGTGATGGCAGAGTTGAGGCGTGCGAGGCGCTGCGGGTCGAGGTTCAGCTCGCGGCGTTCGATGCGCTTCTGGGCGTGGCGAGTCAGGTGAACCTGCTCGGTCGCGCGGCTGAGAACGTCAGCAAAAGAGGTGCCCGCCGGAGCGCTACGCTGGGGACGCCCGGGTGGCGGGAACGGGGCTGCCGGCTGCAGGCCAACGCGGTCGATGGCCATGGCTAGCGAACCTCCGCCACGGTGAACAGGTCGACGACCTTGCCGCCGATGACGAGCATCGGGATGCCATCGGGGCCGATGGCTACGCGTTCGACGACGCCGGTCACCTCCGTCCCTGCGTTCGCCCGGTCGTCCTGGGCAGCCACCACGCGTTCGTCAGCGTCGACTGTGGCGCGCTGCGGCAGCGTGAGGTCCGCGTAGGGTGCACCGAACAGTTCGCGGGCCACGGTGTCACGCGTAATCGGGACCGCATCGACCTGCTTCCCGGTGACGGTGCGGCCGATCATGGCGGTGGCACTCGTGAGTTCCTGGACGCCCTGGAGAACTCGCATCCCCTCAGCGACGGCGCGCATCTGGTTGAGCGCTTCGAACTGCGCCATCTGCGCCATGAAGTCGGTGTCTGACTGCGGGTCCAGCGGGTTCTGGTTGCGAATCTGGGCCACGATCAGCTTCATGAAGTCGACCTGGCTGAGTTCGTTCCCAGACCGCGCGCCGGGCGAGTAGGTGGCGGATTGGAGGCCGGTAACGGCATCAATTCCGGTTGCTGGCATGGTTCGTTCCTAAATCCGGTAGAAGTACTGGCCGTCCGGGTTGTAGGCGGCCTGCAGCCGTACGTGCGTCCTGGCAGCCGACGGAGGTTCGAGACCAAGAAGGCGGGCGAAGGTGTTGTCGCCCGAGCGGTGGCGGATGGACCAGGCGGGCAACTCCTCCTGGGACTGCTGCTGTCCGTGACCGCCCTGCCCAACCTGGACATCCGCGAGGTTGAGGCCGCGCTCAGTCAGCAGGTTCGAGAGGTCCTCGATGTGCTCGCGGAGGAGGGCCTGTGCCTCCGGCTGTTCGGCTTCGACCTGGACCTGGACGGTGTCGCCGGCGAGGGTCACGCGAATGTGCACACTGCCGAGTTCCGGCGGGTCGAGGCGGATGACCGCTTCGCCTCCGGCTTCGTCGACCCGTTCGAGGATGGCTTCACCCACCTGGTGGACGGCCGGTGGCATCTCAACCGGCGCTGCTGACGGCGCATCACCTTCGCCAGTGGCAGCGGTCGCGTACACTTGTGCCGCGGACGACGGGGCAAGGCCCGCGAGTGGCGTGGAAGCGGTACCAGCCTGGTCGCTGCCGGCGGGATGGTGCTTGTGTCCCGGCTTCTCTTCGTGCGTATCGGCGTTCCCGACGAAGCGGACCACGCCATCACTGGCAGGAGTCTCGGGTGCGGGCGGCGCCGCGTTGGCCTCCAGCTGGCCTTCCGTTCGAGGCGCGCCGGGTTCCAGCTCCGCGTGCCCGCCGGACTGCGGTTCGAACGCCGCTGGTGTCGTCTGTACGGCGTCGGCGACCAGCGTTTCGGGTTGCGGCGCCGGTGCAGGCGGAGCGTCGGACTCCGCGGACTTCTGTACTTCGGGAGTTACGTCCCTCGGCTCGAAGGCAACGCCCTCCGGCTGTCCGCCCGGCGCGCTTGGTGCGTTGGCGGGCCGGGATTCGCCCGGTTCGGCCGGAGTCACCTCTCCCGACGCTGCGCTGACGGTCGTTCCGGCGGACGTCGCACTGAACTCTTCCAACAGGCGCAGCGGCTGGTCGAACGCGAGAAGCAGGGCAGCGAAGTCGTCGTTCGCCGCGGCAGGTTCGGCGCTGCCGGAGGATTCGGGGATTTCGGGTTCGACTGTCGGCAGTCCGCCCGGTGCTTCGCCCGATGGGTTGTCTTCGACGAAGGCTTCGAACAGGCCCTCCAGCACGCCGGCGAAGACGCCGGCATCCGGTCCGGGTGCGGTCGAGCCCTCTGTGGGAGCGGAGGCGAGCCCGGTCCCGAAGGATGCCACTACTGCGGGCGTCATATCTGCATCCTGAAGATTTCCTGGTAGGCCTCGACGGCCCGGTTCCGGACGGTTGTTGCGAAGTTCATGGCGAGGCTTTCGGTTTCGAGCGCGAGCATGACATCGTGCAGCTCGACGTCTTCGCCGGCGGCCATCGCAGTGACCTTCGCGTTGGCGTTGTCGCTGATCGCCTGGAGCTGGCCGAGGGCCTGGCTCAGCAGGCTGGCGAACCCGGCTGTGGCCTTCCCTGCGCTGGTTCCAGTCTGTTGCTGGAGCGCAGATGCGTGGATGAGGCCGATCTCCATTCCCATTCCCTCCTTTCGTGTAATGGGTGAAGGGGAATTACCTACTCGCGATGTCGAGTGCCCTCAGGGCCATCTGCTTCACCGCGTTGAGGACCGTGACGTTCGCCTGGTAGGACCGATTCGCCGACGTGAGGTCGGTCATCTCGGTGACGAGGTCGACGTTCGGGAGCTCGACGTAGCCGTCGGCGTTGGCATCGATGTGGGCGGGGTCGTACACCATGCGGTTCGGCGTGACCTGGTCGATGTCGACCTGGGTGAGCACGACGCCGTTCGTTGCCTGCGCGCTGAGCCGCGACACGAGGTGTGCGAACGGGACGCCCTGGCCCGCGGCGGCAAACCGGACAATCTTGCGCTGGTAGGGGCCGCCGGTAGCGTCGCGGGTGGTGTCGATGTTCGCCACATTCGAACTAATGACGTCCATGCGCACCCGCTGGGCCTGGAGCCCGGAGGCGGTCGAGGCGATTGCGCTGATGAGTCCCATGCTGTGTCTCCTTAGCCGCGAATGACCGTGCGGAGGATTTCGACGCGATTGCTGATGGCGCTCGCCGCGGCCTGGTAGCGCATCTGCGTCTCGGCGAGCTGGATCATTTCGGTGTCGATGTCGACGCCGTTGCCGTCGCGCCGGACGGACGTGAGCTGTTGCACCTGCTGCAGACCGAGGCCGCCGGCGGAGCGGGCAGATGTGAAGTGCCGTGGGTCCGTCGCGGAGAGGCGGGCGCCGGCCCGGCCGAGCTGGCGCCGGAGCTCGGTCTCGAAGGGCACCTCCTTCGGGACATAGCCCGGCGTATCGATGTTGGCGATGTTGTCGCTGATGGCCTGGGCACGCTGGGAGAGGCCACGGAGCCAGGCGTGAGCGGTCCCAAGCGTGCTATCGCCGAAGTAGATCAGTGCCACGAGTGGCCTCCTTCGTGCGGGGATTGCTGGCGGAGCCAGCGGGTGGTGGCGATCTCGTCCATGAGCTGGCGCTCGACGCGTTCGCGCTGAATCCGCTCCTGTTCGAGGCGGCGGTCGAGCAGGTGTTCCATGGCTTTCCGGTCGCGGCGGCGCTCCATGAGGTGGTGGCGGGCGTCCTCGACCTCGCGGCGGGAATGCTCGAGCGCGGCGCGACGAGCGTTGGCTTCGCGGTCGAAGCGCACGACGCTCGCACTGACGGCTTCGAGCGCGAGGAGATCGACCGGACCGCTCGCGGGCGCCGGGAGAGCGAGCACCCTCGTTCGAAGGTGCAGCGTTGCGTCGAGCGCAGCTGCCCGTTCAGATTGGCGGCGAAGGCGGGCTGCGAGCTGCCCCTCCTGGATTCGTTCGAGGCGCTCACGGTGCTTCACCAACCTCAGCAAACGTGCCCGGGAGAGCGTCATCGTGTTCGGTCACCTCCAGACCGGCCACGCCAGCGGTGGCAACGAGTTGCTGCACGGCTTCGTCGAAGGCCGTGACTTCGCGGGGCGCCTGCCGCAGGAACGCGTCGATGGCGGGCATGCGGTCGACGGCTTCGTCCACGAGCGGGTCGGCGCCGCGGACATAGGCCCCGATGCTGATGAGGTCCCTTGCTTCTTCGTGCGCGGCAAGGAGGGAGCGAAGCCGTGCGGCTGCGGCGTTATGTCCAGCTTCTGCCACTCGAGGCATCAGGCGGGAGACGGACGAGAGGACGTCGATCGGCGGGTAGTGCCCGGCGCTGGCCAGGGAACGCTTGAGCACGATGTGCCCGTCGAGCGTGGCGCGTGCCAGGTCGGCGATGGGTTCATCCATGTCTTCGCCGTCGACGAGCACGGTGTAGATGGCGGTGATGCTGCCGCGGGCGGCGGGTCCTGCCCGCTCCATCAGGTGCGGAAGCATGCTGAAGACGGACGGCGGGTAACCGCGGGTTGTCGGCGGTTCGCCAGCGTGCAGACCGATTTCGCGCTGGGCCATCGCGACGCGGGTAAGACTGTCGAACAGGAGCAGGACGTCGAGGCCCTGGTCGCGGAACGACTCGGCGATGGCGGTGGCGGTGCTGGCGGCGCGGAGTCGCATCGCCGCAGGTGTATCGCCGGTCGACGCGACGACGATGGTGTTTCGCAGCGCATCGAGCCCGAGGTCGTGCTCGATGAAATCGCGGACCTCGCGGCCGCGTTCGCCAATCAGGGCGATGACGGTGACGTCCGCGGCGGTGCCGCGGGCGAGCATGCCAAGGAGGGTGCTCTTGCCGACGCCGGAGCCGGCGAAGATGCCAACGCGCTGACCGCGGCCGAGGGTGAGCATGCCGTCGATTGCTCGGACGCCGGACGGGAGCGCCTCCGCGATGGGTTCGCGGTCAAGGGGATGAGGGGGCTCGGAGCTCGCCGGGGTGTACCGAACTCCGGTCAACTCGCCGCGGCCGTCCATCGGGCGGCCCAGGCCATCCAGGACGCGACCGAAGAGCGCGGGGCCGGTGGGGACCTGGGCCGGGCGGCCCGTGGCAGTGACATGGGCGCCCACCGTAACCGTGCCACGGTCGAGCATGGCGACGTGCGAACCCGCAGCGCATTCACCGGCGAGGCCGGGCCCGGAAGGGCTTTCGACGTGGACCAGTTCGCCGGGCCGGAGGTTCAGGCCACCAACCGTGATCATCTCGCCGGTGACACCGAGGACCGTACCGGGTCGGTGGTGGAGCCCGGCGGTCGCGACGGCCTGGAGCAGGGCCTCGGGAGCGAAGGTCACGGCGCCACCTCCCCGCCTGCGTCGGCCAGGGCGGCGTCGAGAAGGGAGAGCCGCGTATCCAGCGTGGCGTCAATGGTGCCGTGTTGGAGGTCGATTGCGCAGCCGCCGATCTCTATCGCGCTGTCGGGGCGGACGTAGGCGGCGGCATCCGCAAGGCGCGAACGGACGGTATGCTCGACCGCCGGGTTCACGCGGATACTGACGATCTGCTGGCCGGCGGCGGCGCGGAGGGCGTCCGCAACGGCGGATGCGGTGCGCTCGGGGTCGGCCGCGTAGTAGTCGGCGACGATGCGGCGGGTGGCGATGGAGACGGCGCGGGCAATCACGGCGCTCGCTTCATCGACGATCGAATCGCGGATGGCCTTGCCTTCGGCGGCGGCGTGCCGGACGAGTTCGAGGCACTGTTCGAGTTCCGCGCGGGCGGCCTGTTCGCCCGCCGCATAGCCTTCGCGGTGCCCTTCCTGGTACGCGGTGTCGCGAACCAGCGTGGCGGTTGCCGTCGCTTCTTCGAGAATGGCGTTCGCTCGGGCGCGGGCATCCGCGAGGAGCTGCGCAGCGTCGCGCTCTGCCGCGGCGAGCAGGTCCTCGGCCCGTGCGAGGGCGCCCGGGATGTGCATCGCCGGCCGCGACTGTTCGGCGAGGACGAACACCTCGTCGTCGGCGCTGGCGTCGCGGAGGACGCGCCCGGGCTTACTCCACGAGCACATCATCGCCTCCGCGGGCAATCACGATTTCCTCGGCGTTGTCGAGGCGCCGGATGACTTCGACAATGCGCTGCTGGGCTTCCTCGACCTGGCGCAGGCGCACAGGGCCCGATGCCTCCATGTCCTCGCGGAGCATCTGGGAGGCGCGCTGCGACATGTTGCGCAGGATGGCTTCCTTGACGCTCTCCGGCGTGGCCTTGAGCGCGAGGGCAAGATCGCGGACTTCGACTTCGCGAAGGATGCGCTGGATGGAGCGGTCGTCGAGGGAAGCGATGTTCTCGAAGACGAACATGCGCTTCTTCACTTCCTCGGCGAGCTCGGGCTCGTTCTCCTCGAGCGCCTCGATGATGGTCTTCTCCGTCATTCGGCCGGACTTCTTCAGGAGGTTGACCAGCACGTCGATTCCGCCCACGTTCTGCGTCTCGCGGGCGGGCTGGAGCACGGCGCTGAGCTTGCGGCGAAGGACGGCCTCGACTTCGTGGACGATCTCGGGGTTCGCGCGATCCATGGTGGCGACGCGCTGTGCGACGTCGGCGGCCATGTCGGGATCGAGCGCGGAGAGCACCTGCGCCGCCTTCTCGGAGTTCAGGAACGAGAGGAGCAGCGCAATGGTCTGCGGGTGTTCGTTTCCCAGGAAGTTGACGAGCTGCTGGACGTTGAGGTGGCGCAGGAACCCGAACGGCACCGTAGGCGAGGTGGCCGAAAGGCGATCGATGAGCTCGCTTGCCTTCTCTTCGCCGAGCGCGAGACGGAGGAGTTCCTCGGCGTACTCGAACCCACCGAGGGAGATCACGTTACGGGCGACGGCCGTTTCGGTGAATTGTTCGAGCACGGCGCGGCGCTGGTCGGGGCGGAGCTCGCCCATCGCGCTGATTTCCCAGGTGAGGCGCTCGATGTCCTCGTCGCTGAGGTGGCGCAGGACTTCGGCGGAGCGCTCCTTGCCCAGCGTGATCAGGAGAGCGGCGGCCTTCCGGCGGCCGGAGAGTCGTTCCTCGCGAACCATGGTGGTCAGTTCGGATCCTCCTCACGCATCCAGGTTTGCAGGACCTCGGCGACGGCCCGGGGGTTCGTCTCGGCCAGCTTCGCGACGCGCTCCTCCTCCGGATCAGGTGGCGACTCGAGTGCCGGGAGCGTCTCGGGAGCCGAGACGGTGGCCGGGGCAGCGCCAACCGGGAGCGCTTCGAGCGCGGCGGGCTGGGGCAGGGCGAGCTGGCGCTTGTTCAGCGAGCGCAGGAGCAGCAGCACGAGCACGAAGGCGAGGACGACGGCGAGGAACGGCAGGAAGAGCTTGAGGTAGCTCAGGTAGGTGCCGATGCCGTCGGAAGCTGCCGGGATGAGTTGCTCGCCGAGGCTCGGGTCGAACGGAAGGCGCGTCACGCTGAGGGTGTCGCCGCGCGTCTGGTCGAGGCCAACGGCAGCAGCGACGGCGCTCGCGATGTTGGCTTCCTGCTCAGCGGTAACGCTTTCGTCGAGCACGACGGACACGCTGAGGCGCTCCACGGTACCGGGCGCTTCGATGGTCTCGGTCGTCGTGCGCGCGATTTCGTTGTTGACCGTCTCCTCGGTCCGCGTGTAGGTGGTTTCGCCGTTGGCGGTGGCGGCGCCCGGGTTGTTGGCGCCGTTCGAACCCGTGCCCGGGACCTGCCCGACGCTTACGTTGGTGCCGGTGAAGGTTTCCGTGGTCGTGGTCTCGCTGCGGCGAACCGGCTGGTCCCCGAACTGGTCTTCGATGCGCTTGACCGTGTCGAAGTTGAGCGCAGCGCGGACGGTGACGGCGCTCCGGCCGGGTCCAACCACGCGTGCGAGCGTCTGCTCGACGTCCCGCTGGAGCTGGAGCTCGTAGGCGCGCTGGAGTTCCATCTGGCTCGCGCTGACACCGGTCGAGAACGCGCTGTCGAGCGTGGCGCCGTCGAAAAGCACGCGACCGGTGTCGTCGATGATGGTGACGCCGGCGGGCGTGAGCCCCTCGACGGAGTTCGCGACAAGGTTGGTGATGCCGCGCACCTGCTCCTGGCTGAGGTGCGCGCCGTGCTGGAGCTGCAGGAGCACGCTGGCGGTGGGCTTCTGCTGGTCTTCGGCGAAGATGGCTTCCTTGGGAATGACGATGTGGACGCGGCTGGCTTTTACCCCGTCGAGCGTGTTGATGGAGCGTGCGAGTTCGCCTTCGAGGCCGCGGCGGTAGTTCACCTGCTGGACGAAGTCCGTGGCGCCGAAGTTGGTCTTGTCGAAGATCTCCAGGCCCGTTGTGGCGGAACCCTTCGGAAGGCCAGCCTGGGCGAGCTTGATCCGGACCTCGGCAACCTTGTTCGCGGGGACGGAGATGGTGGAACCGCCGCCGCCGAGTTCGTACTTGATGCCGTCTTGTTCGAGCTGGTCGGCAATGGCGGCGCTGTCTTCGGGCTGGAGGCCGCTATAGGCGACCACCATGTTGGGGCTGGAGGAGCTGACGAAGACGAAGTAGACGGCGAGAAGGGCACCGACTGCGATGCCAGCGAGCGCGATCTGTCGAGCGCGGGGAAGCTCGTTCCAGCGTTCGAGAAGTGCGCTGAACGGCGAGTCAGCACCCATGAAAGCCTCCGGACCGGGCAGTTGCCCAGCGGGAAGAGTAGGAAGGAGCTTTCGGGCGCCGCATTGGAGAATCCCCGATTCCGGGGCGGTGGGACCGGGGGGTGCACGCGGAAAACCCTGATTTGTTCGTGACGCCTCTGCCGGTGGGGCGTTTACGGGGTGGTGGCGTTCGGATATTGTTGCGAACGCACTAACAAACTGGAGGCACTCGCATGACTGACGCGTCTGCGCAGCCCTCGCTCATAACGGACGAGATGCGCGCCCACATTGGCAAGCGTGGCGAGCCGGTGATCCACGAGGTCGACAAGACCTCGGTTCGGATGTTCGCTCGCGCTGTGGGTCACACCGACCCGGTGTTCTACGACGAGGAAGCGGCCAAGGCGGCGGGGTACCGGAGCCTCCCTGCGCCTCCGGGCTATCTGGGGACGCCGATCTTCGACCCGCGCTATAGCGACCCGACGTTCGGCGGGCGCCGCGGCCAGGGGCAGGGGCCGCAGCCTTCGCGGCCGCTGAAGCGGATCCTCAATGGCGGAACCGAGATCGAGTACTTCGACGACATCTGCGCAGGCGACACGCTGACGGCCGTTTCGTATGTCGCCGACTACCAGGAGCGCAAGGGCAGCATCGGCGAGATGCTGATCACGACGACGAAGACCGAGTACACCAACCAGGACGGCAAGCTGGTCGCGGTGATGACCGGCACCGGGATCCGGTACTAGGAGGAGTCCGATGGCTACGTGGGAAGAGGTCCAGGAAGGACAGGAGATCCCGACGCTGAAGAAGCACCCGACGTCGCAGCAGCTCGTACAGTGGGCTGCCGGCTCCGGTGACTTCTACCAGATTCACTACGACCAGGATTTCGCGAAGTCGACCGGGCTCCCGGGCATCATCGTGCACGGTGCGCTGAAGCACGCGTTCCTCGGCCAGCTCGTCCACGACTGGGCCGGCAACAACGCACGCATCAAGAAGTTCGGGTGCAGCTACCGCGGCATGGACGTGCCGGGCGAGGACATCCTGTGCAAGGGCGTCGTGAAGCGGAAGTACGAGGAGAACGGCGAAAAGCTGGTCGACCTCGAAGTGTGGACCGAAAAGACCGACGGCACGAAGACGACGCCCGGCTACGCGACGGTGAAGTTCCTCTAGTTCCAATGCAATAAAACCCCTCTCCT
>CAZWBW010000013.1:0-26437 GCA_964632355.1 uncultured Anaerolineaceae bacterium
GGATCTCCAGCGTGTGTTCGCCAAGCAGCGGCGGCCGGCGGCGCACCTTTTTCCATTCGTGCAGCTCGTGCCCGCCCGGCCAGAACCGCGCCGCGCTGTCGACCGTCGCAAACTGGCCCCCATCCGGGTGCTCCAGGTCGATGCGGAGCCCCGCATGCAGCACCGCCTCGTCAGCGAACACACCCGCCATGTCATACACCGGCCCCGAAAGCATGTCCGCGGCCTGCAGCTTCTCGACCAGTTCAGCCGTCGTGAACTTGCGCGTCCCCTCCGAGAGCCTGGCCTTCAGCGGTCCCCGTTCCTTCAAACGCGTTCGCATGTCGAGCAGATCCTCGCGCTCCGCAAGGTCCTCCAGGCCCAGCAGCCGGCACAGGCCCTGCCAGTCTCCCGCTGCACCGATAGCAATCCAGCCGTCCTTCGTCGGGAACACGTCATAAGGAAACGTCTCGAACCATGCGCTCCCGTACCGGCCGGGCACCTGCCCCGTGTTCAGGTACGACGTCGCCTCGATCGTCAGCGCCGAAAGCGTGCTGCTCAGCAGGCTCACTTCGACCGCCTTGAAGCCGTGGTCGCCGGTTTTTCGTCCCGCCAGCGCCACGAGCACCCCGATGCACGCGTTCAGCCCGGTCAGCACGTCGGCGAGCGGCGCACCAGCCGGCGTGGGCGGCCCGCCTTCCTCGCCCGTCAGGCTAGCAAGTCCCGAGATCGTCTGCCCGATAAGGTCGAGCGCCTTCCGATCGCGGTACGGGCTGTCCTGCCCGTACCCCGAAATCGAGCACAGGATGAGCTCCGGGTTCAGCTCCTTCAGCCGCGCCTCCGAGAACCCCAGCCGATCCATCACGCCGGGCCGGAAGTTTTCGACGAGCACATCGGCGCGTTCAATCAGCCGTGCCAGCACATCCCGCCCGCCTTCCGTGCGCAGGTCGATGACGATGCTCCGCTTGTTCCTGTTGACCGACAGGAAATACGTCGTCTGGGTCCCCGCGCGCGAAAGGCCGGCCACCCGGCCCATGTCGCCGGTCGGCGGCTCTACCTTGATGACATCCGCTCCGAAGTCGCCCAGGAGTTGCGTGCAGAATGGACCGGCTACCGCTCGCGAAAGGTCAACGACACGAATACCGTTCAGCATCAACTCGCTCCGCTTCCCGTCGCATTCGGCGCGGCCCCGCCGCCCGGGAGCCGCGCCGCGAATCGTCTTAGCGCCCTCGCCAGGTGGGCGCGCGCTTTTCGAGGAACGCCGCCGACGCCTCCTTCCGGTCCTCCGACCCGTACAGCGGGAACAGCCGCATGCCGTCCTCGAGCAGCGACTCCTCGATGGGGCGGTCCATCGCCCGTGCGATCGACTGTTTCGCCATCATCACCCCGAGCGGTGACTTGCTCGCGATTTCCTCGGCGAGGGCTCGCGCACCCGCAAGCAGCTCGTCCCGGTTCGCGAACAGCCGGCTTACGAAACCGAGCCGGTATCCTTCTTCGCCCGAAACGAACCGGCCCGTCAGGATGATGTCCATCGCGTTCGATTTCCCGACCGCCTTCACGAGCCGGCCGGTACCACCCGCGCCCGGGAACAGGCCCAGCCCCGTCTGGGGGAACCAGAACCGCGCGTCTTCGCTCGCGACGCAGATGTCGGCCGCCAGTGCCAGCTCCCACCCGCCACCGCAGCAGTACCCATGCACGGCCGCGATGACCGGCACCCGGCATGGCGGCGCGATGTCCTGCCCCGGGTAGAACATGTCGAGTGCGTCCGCGATGCCCTCCGCCGAGTGCGTCGTCGGCTCCTTGAGGTCCGCCCCGACCGAAAATGCACGGCCCTCGCTCTGGATCACGATGCACCGAATGCCATCCCGCTCTGCGGTTGCGAATCCCTCGCGGATGCCGGCGTTGATCTCGCGGCTGAGCGCGTTCAGACGCTCCGGACGGTTCAACGTGAGCACCCGGACCCCGCTCGGGAGGTCGGTCGAGAGCAGGGCCCCTTCGTTCACGACGTAGCCCCCGCGGCCACCGGCGCCATCTCCCGGATGGCCTGCCGCACAATCTCGCGGCGCTTCACCGGGTCTGGTTCCGAAGTCCCGAACGACAGGAACGCCGTATCGATTCCCGCATCCATGTACCGCCGAACATGCTCGTTCCGCTCCTCGGCCGTGCCCCGGATCATCAGTTCGTCGATGAGGCCGCGAGGCACTGCATCGAGCGACGCCGCCCGGTCGCCCGAATCCCACGCGTTCCACATCGCCGTCAGTTCTTCAGTCCGGCCCAGCCACTCGTGGAACTTGCGGTATACCGGTACGTTCAGGTAGGTCGTGATGGCTCGCCGGAGTCCCGCTTCCTGCTCCGGGCTCACCGGGTCAAGGTTCACGATGAGCCGCGCGGTGACCTCGATGCTCTCCGGGTCGCGCCCCGCTTCCCTCGCCGCCTCGCGCACGACGGCGACCGACTTCTTCACGTCCTCGGCCGAGAGCCAGTTGAGGATCACTCCGTCCGCAACCTGCCCCGCCGCGCGAAGCATCCCGGGGCGCAGCGCTGCAATCTGGAATTGCACCGGTTTCGAGGGTGGCGCGCTCAGGCGGAACCCGTTCACGCGGATGGTTTCCCCTTCGTACACCACGCGCTCTCCGGTCATCGCCTGCTTCAGGAACTCGACCATTTCGCGCACGCGCGTCACCGGTTTCTTGAACGGGATACCGTTCCAGCGCTCGATGATTGGCTGCGAACCCGAACCCACACCGAGCACGAAGCGGCCCGGCGCCAGTTCCGCCATCCCCGCGACACACGACGCGAGCGTCTGTGGGCCACGCGTGTACACGTTCACGATCGCGGTCCCGAGCCGCATCTGCGTCGCCTGTGCGATAACGGCCAGCGGTGTGAACGCATCGATGCCATCCACCTCCGACGACCACGCATCGGTATAGCCCAGGCTCTCCGCTTCTCGCGCAATCTCGGCCAGGTCCGAAAGCGGCACACCCGCCATGGGCAGCGAAAGTGACCAACGCTTCTGCATTTCCGATTGCCTCCTTTACTGGGCGCCGTTTGCCGAATCCCGGCGCGCTGCCGCACGCGGGTCCTGGACCCCGGCCTTTTCCCGGACTTCGCTAAGCCACTCGGTGGTCGTCTTCCCGGCGCGAGCCTCTGTGCGCCTCGCCGCCTCGTCCGACCACATCGCTCCTTGCTGCGTGATCAGGTGGTAGTCGAAGGCCGCTTTCTTCCCCATCAGGGCCCATGCCTGGTTCAACGAACGCTTCGTCAGCTGCACCGCCAGCGGTGACGCCTGCGCGATCTGCTCGGCCATGCTCATGACCGTCGATTCCAGTTCATCCCGCGGCACCACGCGGTTCACCAGCCCAAGGCGCTCCATTGTCTCCGCATCCCAGGTGGGCTGCGTCCAGAGGAACTCCTTCGCCTTGCGAACGCCCAGCTCCCACGGGTACCAGGCCAGTTCCGTGCCCGGTGTCGCGAAGAGCGTCACCGCGTGGTCCAGGAACTTCGCGTCGTCGGCGGCGACGATGATGTCGCACATCGCCGCCAGCGAAATGCCTGCCGTGGCGATGTGCCCGTGAACTCCCGCGATCGTCGGCTTTCGCAGGTCGTGGATGTACATCCAGTACCCGAACAGGATGTCGTCCGCATACTTCAGCCGACCGTACGTTGACTCCCGGTCGTAGTGCGAGAACGGTCCCGACGCCGACCCTTCCTTCAGGTCGTGGCCCGCCGAGAAGTTCTTCCCCGCGCCGAACAGCGTGACCACGCGGATCGAGTCGTCGGTTTCCGCATGAACCATCGCGTCGTGCAGTTCTGCGATCAGGTTCCCGTCCTGCGCGTTCCGCTTCTCCGGGCGGTTGAGCGTGATCTTCAGGACTGCCCCAACCTGTTCGGTGAGGATCGTGGAATATGCCATGGGTTTGCCCCTCTCCTTAATAGATGACGCTGTCGACGGTGAGTTCCGCGACCTCGTCATCCGTCTTGCCCAGCACCTCCCGGAGGATCTGGTCGCTGTGCTCGCCGATCATCGGTGCCCGCCGATTCGGCACCGTTTGCCCGTTCGGGCGGATGAACTGGTTGATCACCAGGAACTCGAACCCGTACGGATGCTCGATGGTCGAATACCGGAACCCCGTTCAAGGTGGTCGCGAATCGTTTCCACCGGCGCGGCCGGCACGCCCGCCGCGAGCAGCGCCTGGGCCAGTTCCCACCGGTCCCAGCGCGACGTCGCGCGGCTCACGTACTCTTCGAGCCGGTCCTCGTGCTGCTTCCGCGCTTCCAGCGTGGCGAACCGCTCATCGTGCGCCAGTTCCGAAAGCCCGAGCACCTTCGCCATCGCGACCCACTCCGCGTCGGAGCGCGCCGCAATCGCGATCCACTCGTCGCTGCCACGCGCCGGGAAGATCCCGTGCGGCGACATCCACGCCGACCGGTTGCCCGTCCGCTCCGGGTCGCGCCCACTGATCTGCGTCTCGGCATACGCCGTGTCGAGCATCCACAGCGTCGCTTCGACCATTCCGCAATCGACGTGCTGGCCCTGCCCGGTTCGCCTGCGGTGCTCCACCGCCGCCAGCGTCGCCGTCAGCGAAACGAACGGGGCGATCAGGTCCGAGACGATCGGGCCCACGCCGAACGGCGGGTTCTCCGGGAACCCGGTCAGCATGTTGATGCCGCCGTACCCCGCGACTCCGTTCCCGATGGCGCCCCAGTGCCGGTGCGGCCCGGTGGTGCCCACCGCGGGCTGGCTCACCACGATCAGGTCTGGCCGCTCGCGGAGCAGCGTCTCCGGGTCCAGTCCCCATCGCGCCATCGTCCCCGGCGTGTAGTTCTCGAAGACGATGTCTGACTTCGCGATGATCTCGCGCGCCAGTTCGACCGCCACCGGCCGGTTCAGGTTGAGCGCGATGCTTCGCTTATTGCTGTTCGCGTGGTGCTGCGTCGAGTTCGTGTCCAGGCTGAAATAGTTCGGCGGCTGCGGACCAATCTCCCGGGTCATGTCCCGTCGCGCATGTGACTCCATCCGGATAACGTCGGCGCCCATGTCGGCCAAGACCCGCGTGGCCACCGGGGCCGCCAGCATCCAGGTGAAGTCCGCGATCCGCATACCGGTCAGCGGCAGGTTCGCCTTGCCGTTCGGCCGCGAATCCCGCCGCGGCTCCCAGCCCACCTCTACCGTCGTCGGGACGCACTCCGCGCGGCCCGGGTCGGGGACCGGTGTCGCCGAGAACACCGCCGGCGCTCGCGGCAACCGCAGGTCACCCACGCACGTTTCCACCTCTCGGAACATGCGCCGCGCCGCAAAGTGTTCGTCGGTCAACAGGTCGCTGATCGACGAAAGCGGCATCACCATCAGGCCGATCTCCTGGCCCTCCCGGACGATCGCGTCGCGGTCCTTCTTGCGGCACAGTTCCGCGATGGCGTCGGTGATCTCCTGCTGGTGGGCCAGGTAGTACTCCCGGTCGAGCCACCGTTCGTCGTGGAACTTGTCGGTCACGCCCTCGCGGTCGAGCCATTCGGCGAAGTCGTCGAAGTGCGCGCCCAACATCACGAACGTGAGCCACTTCCCGTCGCGGCACTGGTGTAGCGATCGCGCGGCGGTCGCTCCCCACTCGAGCCGGCTCGGCAGCTGCCCGTGCCAGCGCAGCGGGTTCGGGTCGCCGCTTTGCAGCGCCGCGAAGGCGAAGGCTTCCTGCCCGGTCAGCTCGAACCAGCCCGCGCTGTTGCCATATGCGCGGGCGGCCAGCCCCACCGCCGCCGCTCCCGCCGCCGCGATCCCGGTGTACCCGAACGCCAGCTGGCCCTTCGGGTGCTCCGGCGTGCCGTCGATCGAACCGCAGTACCAATCGAACCCGCTCGCCGCGCCGATCGTCAGGTCGGTGAACGGCTTCCCTCCGAACGGGCTCTCCCGCTCGAACGGTTCGACATACACGAACACCAGGCCCGGGTGCTCGTCCGACCAAGCTCGCGGCGACGGTTCGAACGCGGCGGCATATGGCGACGTGCTCGTCAGGATGACCGCGTCGGCCGCTTCGGCGAGTTCGCGGATCCGCGCGAACCCCTGTTCGTCCGGCTCGATTCGCACGCACCGCTTCCCCGCGTTGTAGACGATATGCGCCAGGCTTTCCGAATGGTTGCCCTGCTTCGATCGGGCGAACGGTGGCCGCGAACGGATGGAATCACCCTCGGCCGGCTCCGGTCGCACAACGTCCGCTCCGAGGCCCGCCAGCAAACGGGGCCCCGCCACCGCCAGCTCGTCCGTCAGGTCGAGCACCCGGACGCCTTCGTACGGTCCTCGTTCTGCTGGATTCATCATCAACCCCTCCCTCGCCGTGCCGGGTCGAGGAGCTCGCTCAGCACGTCACTCAGGAAGTTCAGCGACAACGTCAGGAGCGCGAGTACGGTCGCCGGCGCGACCAGGTACCACCACGCCAGTCGCATGAATCGCCGCCCATCGTTCAGGAGGCCGCCCAGCGTTGGGTTCGGCGGCTGTTCGCCCAGCCCCAGGAACCCCAGCGCCGCCATGATGAGGACTGAACTCACCACCGAAATCGGCAGCTGCACCGCCAGGATCCCGAACGTGTTCACCGCGATGTGCCGCCAGAGGATGCGGCCACCGGAGCAGCCCGTCGCCCGCGCCGCGAGCACGTAGTCGCGCACCCCCTCGCGCATCACCGCCGCCCGCGCCAGTCGTGCTGCGATGGGGACGTTGAAGATGGCCACGGCCGCCGAGAGGCTCAGGAGCCCGGGTCCGAACAGCGTGATGAGCAGGATCGCCAGCAGGATTCCCGGGAACGCCATCAGCGTGTCCAGGAATCGCGACACCACCGAGTCCACCATCCCGCCGCTGTACCCGGCGATGTACCCAACGGTGATGCCACAGAGCCACCCGGCGATGACCGCGAACACACCGCCGATCAGCGTCGAGCGGAGCCCCACCGCGTTCCGGATGAACAGGTCGCGCGACAGCTCGTCTGTCCCGAACGGGTGGTCCAACGACGGCTCCAGCAGCCGTTCGCCACGAACGCTCTCGAACGGCGAGGTCGTGCTGATGAGCGGGACCACGAACGCGAAGAAGAGCAGCAGGAACAGCACGGTAACCGCGAACGCACCCCGTGGGTCCCGCAGGAGCACGCGCGTCGTTCGGAACCACCCCGAACGGGTCCAGCTATCGGCCGCAAGCGGAGCCGGGATGTCGAGGGTCGCCGCAAGTCGTTCGTTCGCCATCTCAGGCCCCCACGCCCTGGCCGAGCCGCAGCCGCGGATCGAGCCACGCATAAGTGAGGTCGGTCAGCAGGTTGAAGATCAGGTACGAACTCACGAGCAGCAGCGTGATGGCCTGGATTGTCGGGTAGTCCCGCGTGTTCACCGATGTGACCAGCAGGCGGCCCATGCCCGGCCACGTGAACACCTGCTCGATGACGATCGTTCCCCCGATCAGCCCGCCCAGCTGGATGCCAATGACCGTGACGACGGGCATCATGCTCGGCTTCAGCGCGTGCCTCAGGATGACCACCCGGTTCGCAAGCCCCTTCGCACGTGCGGTCCGGATGTAGTCATGCGTCAGGGTGTCCACGATCGACTGCCGCGTGAACCGCGAAATGATCGCCGCGATGATTCCTCCGAGCGCAAGCGCTGGTAGCGCCAGGTGCATGAGCGCGTCTCCCGGGTCCTCGAGGAACGGCGTCCGCCCCGCCGAGGGGAACCAGCCCAGCTTCACCGAGAACACCAGCAGCATCAGCAGCCCGGCGACGAACGAGGGAATCGCGATCAGGAGCCCGCTGAAGAGCCCAACGGCTACGTCGATCGCGTTCCCCCGGTTAATCCCGGCGAGAATTCCGAGCGTCACGCCCAGCAGGTTCCCGAACGTGAACGCGAAGAACGCAAGCTCCAGCGTCGGCGGCAGCGACGAGGCGAAGAGTTCCGACACCTGCTTCCCGCTTGTCGACTGCCCCAGGTCACCCGTGAGCGTGTTGCCGAGCCACCGCAGGTAGCGCTGCGGGAGCGGGTCGTTCAGACCCATCTCCTCCCGCAGCGCCGCCACCGACTCGGGCGTCGCCGTCTCACCGAGGATGATCACCGCCGGGTCTCCCGGCAGCAGCTCCATCAACGCGAAGATGATGATGGAAGCAATAAACACGACGGGAATGAACTGCTTGATGAGTCGAGAAAGCAGATAATTCACTACCAATCCCCGTTCTCACGCTGTCCTGAACAGGCCAACACGAACGCAGAGACGGCACAGGTCCCCGGCGCTCTATTCGTCGACCCACACCTTGTGGTACTCGACCCAGCCGAGCGAGTTCCGCGGGATGTGAATCGCCTGGGATTCGAAGTTCACGCCCACTGGTCGCGCAAGAATGAGGGCGAAAGCCCCGTCAAGGAACGCACGGTTGAACCGGTCGTAATCGGTGCCTCCATCGAGAATCGCCTGCCGAGCTTCCAGGTACTCCGGGTCGTCGTAATGAGTGACGGCACCGTCGAGAATCGTCGAAAACAGCAGACTTGTGCCCGGCGAAAGTGGCGATCCCGAGTCACCGAAACCGATCCACATGTTGTCGAGCTGGCCCTGGTAGTACCGGTCGAGCATGTTCTGGTACTCCAGCGGCTCGAATTCGATGTTGAGCCCGAGCTCCCGGCCCTCCTGCTGCAACAGCTGTGCGATGGCCGGCGAATACGCGCGGATCGGCAGCGTGTTCATGCGAATCGTGACCGGCGAACTCGGCGTGACACCCGCCTCGCTCAGCAGGTCCCTGGCCCGGTCCAGGTCATAGATCGGCTCGTCAAGCTCGGGGTCGTAGGCCGGCGAGAACGTTGGCCACGGCAGTCGCCCCAGTTCGTCGAACCGCCCCAGGAAGTCCTCTTCCTTGTACCGCTCCCGGTCGAGCATAAACCCGATGGCCTGCCGCACCCGCTTATCCCGCAGCGGGTCCAGGTCCGTCCGGATGCCGAGCGGCGTCGTGCCGCCGGTCGAGGGTAGGACCACCGTCTCGAACTGGTCGTTGTCGTAGAACCGGATCGACTCCTCCGCCGAAAGCGCCGAATCATGGACCTCGCCGGTTTCCAGCGCGATCGCCAGCGCAGCCGCGTCGCTGTAAATCGTGTACTCGATGCGGTCCAGGTACGGCTCGCCGAGGTGGTACCGGTCGTACGCCTCGAGCGTCGCGCCGCGCACCGGGTCGAAGTTCGTCCAGCGGAATGCTCCCGTTCCGACCAACACGCCCGAGCCGATCTGGTCGAACGTCTCCTCATCCGCCAGCCGGAACACGGCCATGAAGTCCAACACCGGCGCGTTTGGGCGGACGAGCGTCCACTCCATCGTGTAGTCGTCGATCACCTCGTACTCGGCGACCGGGTTCAACCGGTACCCGATCGACGTGCGCCACTTTTCGTCCTTGACCGCCTCGAGGTTGAACGCGATGTCCTTGGTCGTGAACTGGCGCCCCGAGTGCCAGTAGATGTCGTCCCGGATAACGAATCGAATCGTCTGCCCGTCCGGCGAAATCTCCCATTCCTTGGCGTGGTCCGGGACGTAGGAAACGTCGTCCTCGGCAATCCGCACCAGGTTGCCCCAGATGAGCCCCGGGTCCCGGGCGGCCGCGTTGCCGCCGCCAGCGAGCGTTCCCGCATCGATGTACGGCAGCGAAGCGAGCGCGATGTTGCCGCCTGCGCCCCGGCGCCATGTCCCGCCGCGCTTCGGCTCTTCCGTCTCTTGCTCCCTGGTGGCCTGCCCCGGAGGCGCCGCAGTTGCCGCATCGCCTCCATCGTCGTCGTCATCGTCGCCACATCCCACGAGTGGCAGCGCCGCTGCGCCAGTAATCGCCGCAGCGCCCCCGGCGAGGAACTTCCTCCGCCGGAACGGTCCAACGAGATTGCCCTTGCTCATTTGCTCCCCTCCTGGCGGACCCGTCTGGCGGGTCTTGCACTGGAGGGCGTATCCTAGGCTATCAAGCGCTCGGTAGGCAAGACGCTGCCGAGCGCTTGATCGATTCGAAAGCCTGCGGCCTACTTACCGTTCAGGCACAACCTGCTCCACGCAGCGACACGCGCGGGCCTACCATTCCGATACCGCAACAACGAGAGGACAATTTTCGATATGCCGACTGATTCGCCGACGACTACGGGGACGGACCGTGCCGGCAGGCGCGACAATCGCTACGAGCTCATTCTCGACACGGCCGCTGCCCTCATCCACGAACGCGGTTACCAGGCCGTCTCGATGCGTGACCTCGCCCGCGAGGTCGGCATCAAGATGCCCTCCGTCTACCACCACTTCGAATCCAAAGAGCAGATCCTCTACGAGATCTCGAAGTCCACGATGGTGACGCTCATCGAGCGAACCGCCAGTGTCCTCGACGCCATACCCGAGGCGCCAGTGGAAGAGCGACTCGCCGCCGCAATTCGCGTCGGCGTTCGCTTCCACATCGAAAAGCAGGCCGAATCAGGCGTCGTCCTCTCCGACGGGCGCAATCTGACAGGCGAGTACGGCGCCGAGTTCCGCGGGCTCATGAAGGACTACGAGCGGTTCTTCTACGACCTCATCGTCGAAGGTATGAAGAAGGGCGTCTTCGTCCAGCGCGACCCGACGATGGCGACCTACATCATCCTCAGCGCGCTCACCCGCATCAGCATCTGGTACCGCCGCAACGGCCGCCTGAGCCCACAGGAGGTCGAGAACGAATACACGGCGTTGCTCGTGGGCATGCTGAACCCCGCCCGCACGAGCGAACTCGCCGACGCTACCTGACCGCTGGATCCAGGCGGCCGGGACGTGAGCCCGGCCGCCCACCGCGCACTGTTACCAGGTGTCGATATTGCGCCGCTTCTTCCCCTCACGCTGGGGCGGCCAGCGCACCGAGTCGAGGGCGTTCAACACCCACTTCCGTGAATCCGCCGGGTCGATGACGTCGTCCACCGCGAACGACACGCCCGACTGGATCGCCTTGCTCCGTTCGTACGCACGCGCCACCAGCTCGTTGTACCGCGCGAGCCGCTTCTCCGGGTCCTCGATGGCCGCCAACTCGGCCCGGTAGCCCAGCTTCACCTGCCCTTCGAGGCCCATACCGCCGAACTCACCCGTCGGCCACGACACCGCGAAGAACGGCTCCTTGAAGCTCCCGCCGGCCATCGCCTGCGCCCCGAGCCCATAGCCCTTTCGCAGCACGATCGTCATGTGCGGGATGGTCAGGTTCGCCCCTGTCACGAAGATCCGGCTGCAGTGGCGAACGAGCGCCGTCTTCTCGACCTCTGGGCCGACCATCATGCCCGGCGTGTCCATCAGCACCAGCAGCGGGATGTCGAACGCATCCAGCAGCTGCATGAACCGCGCCGCCTTGTCCGAGCCGTCACTGTCGATCGCCCCGCCGAGGTGCGCCGGGTTGTTCGCGAGCACCCCGATCGGCCGCCCCTCGATCCGGATGAGCGCTGTCACCATTCCGTGGCCGAACCCGCGCCGGAGTTCCAGCACGGAGTCCTTGTCCGCCAGCGTCTCGATCACCTTCCGGACGTCGTACACCCGCAGGCGGTTTTCCGGCACGGCGAAGCGTAGCAGCCGCTGGTCCTCGCACTCCCACTCCTTGATCGGCCCCTGGAAGTACGACAGGTACTTCTTCGCGACCTGCACAGCCTCGGCTTCGTCCTCGACCGCGATGTCCACCACGCCGTTCGCGACCTGCACGTCCAGCGGGCCGACCTCTTCGGGGGCGAACACGCCGAGTCCGCCGCCTTCGATCATCGCGGGGCCGCCCATCCCGATGTTCGAGCCTTTCGTCGCGATGATGACGTCGCAGCACCCGAGCAGTGCCGCGTTGCCGGCGAAACACCGTCCCGACGTGATGCCCACGAGCGGCACCAGTCCGCTCAGGCGTGCCATCGTCGCGAAGGTCGGCGTATCCAGCGGCCGCCCGGCGCCGACATCCGGCCCGTCCGAAACGGCGCGCCCGCCCTCGCGCTTGCCGCCAGTGCCGGCCCGGCCGCCGCCGCCTTCAGTGAAGAACACCACCGGCATCCGCCACTTCTCCGCCAGCTCGAGCATCCGGTCGGTTTTCGGGTGATTCAGCGCACCCTGGGTCCCGGCCAGCACCGTGTAGTCGTACGCCAGCACCACGGCCTTGCTCGTCGGCGGGTCGAAGTACTTCCCGTTGATTTGCCCGACGCCGCACACCATCCCGTCGCCTGGGAACTTCCGGATCACCTCCTCGATCGGGAGGCCGGTGCCCGGCGTCAGCGCCAGCTGTCCGTGCTCCACGAACGTGCCCGGGTCGCAAAGGTCGTCGATGTTCTCGCGCGCCGTGCGCTGCCCCGTCTTTCGCCGCTTTGCAACTGCATCGGGCCGCGCCTCGTCGAGCGTGATGGCGTGCCGGTCGAGCACCAGCTTCAGGTCATCGCGAATGTGGTCGAGGTCCAGGTGCTGGCGCTCGTCCTCCGCTTCCTCCTGCACTTCCGCCGGCTCGATGAACACCAGCGGGTGTCCTTCGACGATGGTGTCTCCCGGCCGCGCCAGGATACGCGCTACCACGCCGGCCACCGTTGCGGAGACGATGTGCTCCATCTTCATCGCCTCCATCACCAGCACCTGCTGGCCCTTGCGAACCGTGTCCCCTTCCTCGACATCGATCTGCACGATCGTGCCCTGCATCGGAGCGGGGACAGCCACCTGGCCCTCGGGTGCTTCCAGCCCCGAATCGGTCGACTCGGCAGTCGCGGCCTCTCGCCGGCTCCGCCCGAATTCGAGCACAGCCAGCGGGTCGTTCGACTGCAGCCGCGCTCCAGCGAACCCGATCTCCGGCAGCTTCGGCCCCCCCGCCGGCTTGGCGAAGTAGAGCGGCTGGTGCTCCGCTCCCTCCGCGCCGACGAGCTCGGCGATGTGGTCGTCGACGAACCGCGTGTACACGTCCCCCGCCATGAACGACGGGTGCCGCATGAGGTTTTGGAGGAACGGGATGTTCGTCTGCACGCCCTCGATGCGCGTCTCTCGCAGCGCCCGGTACGCCTTCGACACGACATCCTCGAATCGCTCCGAAGGCGTATGCACGATCACCTTCGCAAGGAGGGAATCGTATCGCGGGCTCGTTCGATACCCTGCGTACCCGAACGTGTCCGTGCGGAATCCCGGCCCCGAGGGCGTCTCGAAGGCGGTCAGCACTCCCCCGCTCGGGCGCGTGTTCCCGTCCTTGTCGAGCGTCTCCATGTTCACCCGCGCCTGCAGCGCGAAGCCGCGCGGCGTTGGGACCGACGCCTGCAGCAGCCCCAGTTCGCTGAGCGACTTCCCCGCCGCCAGTTCGAACTGCACCCGCACCAGGTCGAGCGCCAGCACCTGCTCCGTGACCGTGTGCTCCACCTGCAGCCGGGGGTTGGTTTCGATAAACGCGAAGAAGGAATCGTCCGAGAGCGACCGCGCGTCAACGAGGAATTCGAACGTGCCAATGTTGTCATAATTCGCAGCCTCGGCCATGCGCACCGCTGCGGTCAGGATGCGCTGGCGAAGCCCGCCCGGTAGCCCCGCGCTCGGTGCGATCTCCACCACCTTCTGGTAGCGCCGCTGGATGCTGCACTCCCGCTCCCACAGGTGGCTTACCGCGCCCGTGCCATCGCCGACCACCTGCACCTCGATATGCCGCGCCCGCGGAATGAGGAGTTCGGCGTACAGGTCGCCGTTACCGAACGCCGCCTTCGCTTCCGACTGGCAGCGCGTAAACGCCTCGTCCAGCTCTTCGAGCGAACGAACCGCCCGCGCCCCGCGTCCGCCACCGCCCGCGACCGCCTTGAGCATGATGCCCCGGCCTTCGCCGGCCGATCGGAAGAACTCCCGCGCGGCCTCCAGCGTCACCGGGCTCGCAGTTCCCGGGAGCACCGGCACCCCGGCCCGCTCCGCCAGGTCCCGCGCCTTCACCTTGTCCCCGAAGAGCTCCAGTGTCTCGGCGCTCGGACCGATAAACCGAATGCCCTCTTCCGCGCAGCGTCGGGCGAACGCCGCATTTTCCGCGAGAAACCCGTATCCAGGGTGAATCGCATCGCAGCCCGCTTCCTTCGCTACCGCGATGATCTGCTCCGCGTCGAGGTACGCCGCTGGTCCGCTTCCCTTGAGCGCGACCGCATCGTCCGCCTTTCGCGTGTGCAGCGACTCCGCGTCATCCTCCGAGTACACCGCGACCGAAGGGATTCCCAGCTCCGCGGCCGCCCGCGCGATCCGGATGGCGATTTCCCCCCGGTTCGCGATCAGCACTCTCGAAAATCCCATGCATGCTCCTCCTTCGCCCGGCTAGCGGCGACATCTTCCGAATTCTCCCGCCATCTACGGTTGTCGCATTATGAACGAACGCTCGGTAGGCTGCCACCTGCACCCGCCCCCTTGCTCCCAGTGGCGGATCGGAACCCTTGCATGCACGACTCGGTCAAGCGTCCGAGCGCGGCACGGCCGCTGGTCTGGTCGCTCCGCATCCCACTCCCCCACCCGTTTACACTGTCACCATGCGAATCCTCGCCATCGATGTGGGTACCGGCACGCAGGACATCCTGGTCTTCGACTCCGACCGTGCCATCGAGAACAGCGTCAAGATGGTCCTGCCGTCGCCCACCGAAATCGCCGCCCGCCGCATCCGCCGTGCTACCGCACAGCAACGTCCCGTGGTCCTTTCCGGCGTCGTCGCGGGTGGCGGCCCGAACGCATGGGCGCTCGAAGACCACCTCCGCGCAGGCGGTAAGGCGTTCGCCACACCTGAGGCCGCCCAGACCTTCGACGACGACCTCGACCGCGTTCGCGCGCTCGGCGTCGAGATCGTCTCCAGCGACGAAGCCGGCCGTATCGACGGCGAACACATCGTCCTGCGCGACCTCGACCTCGACACAATCCGCACCGCGCTCGCTGCGTTCGAAGAGCCGACCCAGTTCGATGGCATCGCACTCGGCTGCCTCGACCACGGCGCCGCCCCGCCAGACGTCTCCGACCGCATCTTCCGGTTCGATCACCTGCGCCGCATCGTCGAAGCCCGCAACGACCTGCTCGCATTCGCCACGCCCGGCGAGAACCTGCCCGGCTACCTCACGCGCGCCCGGGCGATGGTCGCCTCTGCCGGCAGCGAAGCGCCTATCGCGTTCATGGACACAGGTCCTGCCGCCGCCCTCGGCGCACTCCACGACGAGCGTGTCGCGAGCGCGCCCGAGCAGCTCGTGCTAAACCTCGGCAACATGCACCTGCTCGCGTTCCATCTTCGCGGCCGGCAGGTCGCCAGCCTGTTCGAACACCACACCGGCGAAGTCACCGCAGCTCAGATCGAAGAGTTCGCCGTCGGCCTCGCCGAAGGCACTTTGCGCCACGAAGATGTGTTCGACACCAAGGGACACGGCGCGTACCACGCAGACCGCAGCATCGTCGCTGCTCGCGTTCCCCCGGTCGTCGCGCTCACCGGTCCCCAGCGCGAGAAGATCCGTGGCTCGCGTCTCGGCCCCTACTTCGCCGCGCCCTTCGGCGACATGATGATCAGCGGCTGCTTCGGCCTGCTGCGCGGGTTCGCCGAGGTCTACCCCGAAGCCCGCGACGCCGTCGAATCGCGGCTCGGCCCGCTGCCGTGATGCTTGCCGAACTCGCCGTCATCGCCGGCCGCGCCGCCGCTGCCCGCTACTCGCTCGAAGCCCTGCTCGACGTCGTCCCCGACGACTACTGGGTTCGCCGTGCCGAAGGCGAAGCCTGGTCCGCGTACGACCATCTTGCGCACCTCGCCACCATCGACGAGCCGATGCGGCAGATGCTCGAGGAGGCGAACGCCGGCGCTTCGACGCTGCTTCCCTATGGCGCCGAAACCGGTGGCGACGCGCTCGCTCGCCGCGAATCCCTCATGCTCACCGTCTCCGGCGAGTCGGTTGAATCCCTTCGCGCACGCATGACCTCGAACCGCGAGGCCCTCCTCGAAGTCTTCCACACCCTGCAGCCTGGGGCACTCGATGCCAGCGTCATCCTGCCCGGCCTCGTGAACGCGTGGGGCCAGCCCGTCGCCATCTCCCTGCGACACTACCTGGTCAACTGGGCGGCGCACGACACCGAGCACGCCGAAGCCATCCGCCAGGCCATCACCAGGCCACCATCCCCGGGCGATCTCGCGCTCGCAGCACAACGCCGGCGCAAGTAGCTCACGCGGCGAGGGGCGGCACCTCCGTCACGACCTGGTCCTTCCCCGACCGCTTCGCTTCGAGTAGCAGATGGTCCGCGCGGCGAATGAGTTCCTCTGCGCTTTCGCCATCCAGCCGCGTTGCGCAGCCGATCGACACGCTCGTCGGTGTTGCTTCACGAACTGCCTCTCGCAGCCGCTCCCCGATGCGCGCCGCCTCTTCGAGCCCCGCGCCCGGCAGCAACACCACGAACTCTTCGCCGCCATACCGCGCGACGTGGTCCCCCGGCCGGAGGTGCGACTGCAGCACCGAAGCCGCTTTCGCCAGGACGCGGTCACCGAACAGGTGCCCGTGCTGGTCGTTCAACTGCTTGAAGTTGTCGAGGTCCAGCATGAGCACCGAAAACGACGACTCCGGCTTCTGCGTCAGCCGTTCGAGCCCCGCCAGGAAGGTTCGCCGGTTCGCGATGCCGGTCAGCGGGTCGGTAGCAGCGAGAGCCCGGGCCCGCAATTCGGCGTCCCGCCACGCGTCGCCGATCGCGCTCGCGAGCAGCGCCATGAACACGACCATCGCCACCGCAGTGAGCGCGTAGGAATCGAGGAACGCACCGCTCCGCAGCTGGCTCATGTACACACTGCCACCGAGCAGGTTCGCGGCCGCCAGCACCGTCAGCGCCGCGAATGCCCGCCCGTGGAACCTCCGCGAATACCCCACCAGCGAATAGAGGTAGAGCGTCCAGAGCGGCGAGTACGGGTCGTCGAGCGAAAGCCAGGCGAGGGTAATGCACGCCAGGTCCGGGACCGGCTTGTACCGTTCCGCCCACCCAATGACCCGTCCACGAACCTGCCACCGCAGCGCGTACCACACGTACACCAGGTGGTACCCCGCGATGAACCACAGTGACGGACCGAGCCACGGTCCCGTCGCGCCAAAGAGCCCGCTCGCCGCGCCCGCGAGGAAGAACGCTGCCACCCCAACCTGCAGCACCATCGTCTGCAGCTCGAGGCGCCGTCTGATCCGCCCGCTCCGCGAAAGCGCTGCGTCATCCGGTTCCATCGATTGGTGCCTCTCCCTGCTGGGAGAGTCGGCACCCCCCCCGCCGCCACCAGTTGATACTCGGTGACGACCCCGCCCGGCTTACACCGGGGCGAAACGTGACGTTGCCGCCGAGAGTCGCCCGAGCTCCGTCGCCGGCTCCCGCCCGTCGATGTATTCCTCGATGATCGCCCGCCACGGGCCTGTCGCACGCAGGTTCGCCATCAGCCCCGCAAGCCCGAAGTTGATGCGTGTCAGGAACACCATGCCTTCCGGCACGTTGCAGTACCGGTTGATCTGGCCGCCCTGCCCGGTCGTCTGTGTATTGCGCCCGATCATCTCCCCGGCGAGTTCCGGTGTGAACGTCACCTCGGGTTCGAGGATGGGCGCCCAGTACCAGTGCATATGGTCGTACAGCTCGTCGGTTGTGAACGGCGCCTCTCGTTTCAGGATTCCGATGTCCTCGGTCGCGCGCCGCCACGCCTCACGGTCGCCCGCGATCAGCGCCCGCAACACCTTCGTGAATCCCGCCACCGCGTCCGCGGAGAACTCGGCCACGCACCCGTAGTCCACGAACGCGATCGTTCCGTCGTCGAGCAGCAGGTAATTCCCCGGGTGGGGGTCACCGTTGAACAGCCCGTACCGGTAGATGCTCCCGAACGCGAACCGGTAGATGATCTCCCCGATCCGGTTTCGCGCTGCCTGGTCCATCGAGTACGCCGTCGCGAACGGGCGCCCCTGCACGTACTCCTGCACCAGCACCCGGCTCGTCGAAAGCTCGTGGTACACGCGCGGCACGCGGATGAACCCGTGCCCTTCGAACAATTCGCCGAACCGCTGCTGCCACGCTGCCTCCCGCCGGTAGTCCAGCTCGTCCCGGATGCCCTGCTTCAGATCCCGGATAATCGGCCCGGGTTCGAGCCCCCGCGACGCCAGCCCGGCCATCCCGATCAGAAACCCCACGTTCGCCAGGTCGTGCTCGATCGCTTCCCGCACGCCCGGGTACTGCACCTTCACCGCGACCTTGCGCCCGTCCCGCGTCTCCGCTCGGTGGACTTGCCCGATCGATGCTGCCGCAAACGGCCGCTTCTCGAACCGCTTGAACAGCCGTTCCGGCCCGCGGCCGAATTCCTGCTCGAACACCTGCCGCACGAGTTCAAACGCCATCGGCGGCGCGTTCGACTGCAGGTTCGCCAGCTGCGACGTCATCTCCTCCGGCACGGCCCCCGACATCATGGACATAATCTGCCCGAGTTTCATCGCGGCGCCCTTCATCTCGCCCATCGTCCGGGTCACGTCCTCGGCCGTTCGCATCACGAACTCCTGCTTCCGCGCCTCGCGGTCGCCAAAAGGGAGGTACGTTCGAACCCACCGCACTGCCGCTCGCCCTGCCAGCCGCGCCGGCGCAACCGACCGCGACAACCGCCGAACGTTTACCGCGTGTTCAACACCCAATGCGAGACTCCGGTCACGTGATACTCGCCAGTCTGCCCGGCACCTGCCTCAGCTTCATCCTGCTGTTCGAACCCGAGGTGAACAGGACATAAAGCCGAGCCGGCATTGCAGGGCCATCTATAGAGAATGCTCCCGGATAGCGATACGGTAGACATGAGACATAAGGGAAGCATGCCGATTCAATGAGTGGAATTTTCTACGACCCGGGCAGTCGCCGCCTCCGCCGTGTCCGCGGCAAGCCCGACCCCGATTGGACCTTCGTCACCCACAACCTCCAGGCCGGGAGCCATCACTGCCGCCGCATCCTCCGCGAGTCGGTGCCGCCCGAGGAACTGGTTACCATCGATTGGCGCATCGAGGACGACCGCCAGTCGGCCTAACGCCAGTCCCCGCCTACAATTTCCCCATGCAGCTTGAGGCTATCGCCCGGCAGCTCGACGCGCTCGACCGCGCGCCCGGTCCCGGCGTCGTGCGCTTCGACGATGGTCCCCGCTTCCGTTCGCGCGTCGCGGTGCTTCCGTCGGCCTTCAATCCGCCGACCGCCGCACACGCGGGCTTGCTCGAACTGGCGGCGGACCTCGCTGGCATCAGCTCTACCGCAGCGCTGCTTTCTACCCGCAACGTCGACAAGGGTGTTTTCGGCGCCTCGCTCGCCGACCGCATCGGCATGTTGCTGGCTGCCCGCGAAGCCGACCCCGCTCTCGCCGTGCTGGCGAGCAACGCCGCCCGCATCGCGGACCAGGCCGCAGCGCTCCGGCAGGAGTGGCCCGGCATCGGCTTCGACTTCGTCGTCGGCTACGACACGCTCGTGCGCCTCTTCGAACCCCGGTACTACGACGACATGGACGCTGCTCTGCGCGGGTTCTTCGCCGAACACCGCGTCATTGCCGCGAACCGTGCCAGCGTCACCACCGAAGACGTGATCGCGTATCTCGAACAGCCGCAGGTTCGCCCCTACCGCGACCGCATCGTGGTGCTCGAACTCGACGAAGCCCGCGCGGCACTCTCCTCGACCGCCGTACGCAACGGCGAACCGCACCCGATCGACCCGGTCATACCCCCGGTCGCCCGCTACATCGCCGAACGCGGCCTCTACCGCTCCGAAAGCCCCGCTCGCTAGTCCAGGATCACCGAGAGGTCCGGTCCGCCCTTCGTCGCGATCACGCCGCGCGCTTCGAGCTCCGCAACCTCCTCGTCCGACATCCCGAGGAACTCCTCGAGCACGTCGCGGGTGTGCTGGCCGAAGCTGGGCGGCGGCCCTTTGATGCCGCTCTCACTCCGCGACATCTTCAGCGGGGTATTCGCGATGCGAATCGTCCCCGCCTCCGGGTGTGTCACGTCCTGCAGCATCCCGCGCGCCTGGATCTGCGGATCCTCGGCCGCCTGCGCGATGGTGTTCACCGGCCCACACGGGATTCCCGCCGCGAGCATGTCTTCGAGCCACTCCGCCGTCGTCCTCTGTGCGAACGCCCGCGCGAGGATCGGCTCGAGTTCCGAGTGCAGCCGCGTTCGCTTCGGACTCGTGTTGAACCGCTCGTCGTCGATGAGCTCCGGCAGCCCGAGAATCCCGCACAGGAGCGCCCACTGGTTCTCTTCCCCGAACCCCAGCGCCACCACGATATGTCCGTCGGCTGTGGGGAACGCCTGGAACGGCGTCGCCGCGGGATGCCGCGTCCCCAGCGGCTCCGGCGCCTTCCCGGTTACGAAGTACCGCATGAACGCGTTCTCGAGCACGCTAACCTGGCAATCGAGCATGCTCACGTCGATGTGCTGGCCCTTACCGCTCCGTTCCCGCTCGTGGAGCGCTGCCAGCACCCCGACCGCCGTATACAGCCCCGCGGCGACGTCGCCATACGAAACCCCCGGTCGAATCGGTGGCCCGCCGGGTTCGCCGGTGATGGACATCACGCCCGCCATGCCCTGCACGATGATGTCCAGGGCAGGCCGGTCGCGGTACGGACCCGTCTGCCCGAACCCCGAGGTACTCGCATAGATCAGCCGCGGGTTGCGGGCTGCGAGCGTCTCGTAGTCCAGGCCGAGCTTCTCCATCGTCCCGGGCGTGAAGTTCTCCATCACCACATCGACGCGCTCTGCGAGCCGCCGGAACAGCTCGCGCCCGTCCTCCGTCCGCAGGTCGATGACGACCGAGCGCTTGCCGCGGTTCACGCTGAAGAAATACCCGCTCCAGCCGTTCTGGTACGGCCCGGTCGTTCGGCTGATGTCGCCCCATGGCGGCCGTTCCACCTTGATGACGTCGGCCCCGAGGTCGCCCAGGATCATCGACGCATACGGCCCCGAGAGAATCCACGTGCAGTCCAGGATCGTGATGTCTTCGAGCGGTCGGCTCATCGCGTAACCCCCGGTCTCGAACGATACCGAACTCCTCGGATACGCGCTGGTTCACTTTCCTCCCCGAAATCTTGTCCCTCGATAAACCGCCGAGGCCCCAGAAATCACGTCCGCATAGCGCTGTTACGGAACTGCGAGATTGCAAGACCGAAACGCCAGAGCACTGACAGGAGCATGGCGTAGCATTGCGGGAGCGCCCGGGCCCCCTCCGTTGCCTTAGGGGGCAGAGAGTTTCGTGTATCGCCTAACCCCCTCTGGGCCACCACGTCATCAAGGGAGTCGGAATGGATTCAAAGCCCCTCGTCCTTGCTGTCGACGATGAACCAAGTGTCCTGCGACTCGTTGAACTCGAACTCATGGTCCAGGGCTTCCAAGTAATCGCCGCTCGTGACGGAGAGGAGGCCCTCCAGCTCATCGACGAACAACACCCCGATGTCGCCGTCGTCGACGTCGTTATGCCACGCATGTCGGGCCTCGAACTCATGAGCCACCTGAAGGATCGGCTCGGCATCCCCGTCATCCTCCTCACCGCCAAGACCAGCGCACAGGATAAGGTGCGGGGACTCGAGATGGGCGCCGACGACTACATCGAAAAGCCCTTCGTCCCCGAGGACCTCTCCGACCGCGTGCAGTCCGTTCTTCGACGGGCGCGCACTGGCCAGGTCACCGACACCGTCCGGGCGTTCGGCATCGAAATCGACCTGAAGCGCCGTCTCGTCAGCCGCGACGGCAACCTCGTTCCGCTGTCGCGAACCGAGTGGATGCTTCTCCAGCACCTCGCATCGCAGCCCGGCCGGTTTATCCCCAGCCGCGAAATTCTCGCCACCGTCTGGGGCCCCGATTATGAGGACGATGTCCAGTTCCTCCGGGCCTGGATCTCTCGCCTCATCGACAAGATCGAGCCCGACCCGGCCAATCCGCGCCTCATCCAGGGCACCGGCGAGGCGTACGTGCTCAATGCCGTTGCGGGCACCATCGAACCCGCGGGTGCCCCCTCGTGACTGTCGACTCACCGGCGGCTGGTTTCGCGTGGGTGGCCACGCTCCCGCCCACCGAACCGGATCCCATCCCGCCGTCGGAGCCGCCCCCGGTGCCACCCGCACCGCCAGGCCCGACCCAGCCGCCCGGCGAGCCACAGCCGATGCCGCCCACCATCCCCGAACCGGGGCCGCCGACGACTGAGCCGCCTATCCAACCGGAGACTCCGACCCTACCGCAGGAGCCGCGCTGAGGCCCGGCTCCTCGTTCGATCCCGGCCGAGGGCCCGACGCGCGGTCAGCGAAGCCGCGTGCAGCCCCAGCCGCCCCAGGATCCCGGCGCCAGTCACCACATCGAGCAGCGGCCCACCGCGCATATGCTTCCGGTAGTACCGCCACATACCACGGTGGTGCGCCACCATCGCGCGGTACGCCGCATGCCGGGAACTCCCGCCAATTCGATGGCGCGTGCGCGCGAACGGCAGGTACACCACCCTCAGCCCCGCGTCGTGCACCCGCCGGCAGAAGTCCACATCCTCGATTGAAAAGAAGTACTCCTCGTCGAACATCCCCGCACGTTCGATCGCCCGCCGATGGATCAACATCGCCGCTCCCGATACCCAGTCCACATCCCGGGGCTCGTCGTGCTCCCAGTCGCTCAGCAGGTACTCGCGGGACCACCGGTTCGACGGCAGCAGCTTCGTGGCCAGCGAATGACGGTTGAACAACGCCGTCTTGTGGCTCGGGAACGCACGGCACGACAGCTGTAGCGACCCGTCCGGGTTTTCGATGCCGAGCCCCGCGACGCCGGCGTCTTCGTGTTCGTCGAGCCAGGTCGCTGCCTTCTCCAGGTTCGCGTCGAGCAACTCCGAGTCCGGGTTCAGGAGGAGCACCGCACCGCAGTCATCCAGCGCGCGGATGCCGGCGTTCACGCCGGCCGCGAAGCCCAGGTTCCGGGGGTTCGCCACCAGCCGCACCGGCGGGAACGCCTGCGCGATGGCCTCGATCGTCTCGTCCCCCGAAGCGTTGTCCACCACGACGGTGGTCTCCAGCAGGTGCGGCAAGTTCGCTTCGAACGAACGCAGGCACCTGAGCGCCAACTCCCGGCAGCGGTACGTGACGATGACGATCCCTACCTGCATCCCACCACCTCCCGGTACACCTCGACCGTTTCGCTGGCGGCGCGCTCCCACGAGTAGGCGCGCTCCACCGCGTGGCCCCGCTGCCGCCACTCCTCCCGCCAGCCCGCGTCCCGGGCGAGCCGCTCGGCCGCATCCGCGATTGCCCGCGGGTCCCGCAGCGGCACGAAGATCGCGCCGCCCTCCAGCACCTCGGACATCGCCGGCGCATTCGCCACAATCGCGGGCGTGCCACACGCCATCGCCTCCAGCGGCGGCAGGCCGAACCCCTCGTATAGGGACGGAAACACCAGCGCGAGCGCTCCCGTGTACAGGGCCGCCAGTTCGCTGTCCGGCACATACCCGGCGAACCGCACGTCCTCGGCGACTCCCAGCCGGCCTGCTTCCCGCCGCAGCGCCCTTGAGAGCGGACCTTCGTTGCCGGCGAGCACCAGCTGCATCCGCACGCCCCGCTCCCGAAGCACGGCGAGCGCCCGCACGGCGTCGACCGCGCGTTTGCCCGGCTCCGCGGTGCCGACGCACAGCAGGTACCCCGGCTCGACCTTGAGCCGTGCGCACAGCGCCGCGACCGCATCCTCCGCCGCCGGCGCCAGGTCATAGCGCGCTGCCTCCGGCACCACCCGTATCCGCTCGCTCGGGTACCGCAGGTATCGCACCACATCGCTCGCCACAGCACCCGAAGGCACGATGACCCGGTCGGCCCGTCGCGCCATCTGTGCAAGCGACCGGTAGTACCAGCGCCGGTCCGCCCGGTACCGCTTCGGAAGCCGGTAGAACGTCAGGTCGTGCACCGTCACGACGCGCCCCACCTCCGCTCGGAGCGGCAGGCTGAAGTGCGCGCCGTGGTACACGTCGATGTCCGAAACCAGCCGCGGCAGGCGAACCTGCTCCCAAAGGCTCCGGACCAGCGGCCCCCGCCGAGGCGACAGTACCGTCTGCGCCTCCCTGCCGGTCACCTCTACGGGTGTTGTCACCGTCAGGTCGACGTCGTCTCGTTTCGCGAGCGCCCGCGCCAGTTCGATCGTGTAGATGCCTGCTCCCGCCGGCTGCCTGGGAACCGCGCTCGCGTTGAGCAACACCCGTATGCGACCTGCCATGGTGGCGGCATGGTACGTGTCGAATTACGAATGCGGTAGCATCGCTATAATCGCCGGCTATGAAAGGCCTGGTCCTCGCCGGCGGGAAGGGCAGCAGGCTTCGCCCCTTTACTTACTCGGGCGCGAAACAGCTCGTGCCGATTGCGAACACGCCCGTCCTCCACTTCCCGGTTCGCCACCTCGTGGAAGCCGGCATCACCGACATCGGCATCGTCATCGGCGATACCGGAGAACAGGTCCGCCAGGCTATGGGCGATGGTGCGGCCTTCGGCGCTCGCTTTACCTATATCCAGCAGCACGCCCCGCTCGGCATCGCCCATGCCATCCTCGTTGCCCGGGACTTCCTCGGCGACTCCCCCTTCGTTCTCTACCTCGGCGATAACGTCCTGCTCGGCGGTATAACCGCCTTCGTCCGCGACTTCGAATCCTCCAGCGATGCCGCCTCCATCATCCTCAAGGAGGTCGATGACCCGCGCGCCTTTGGTGTCGCCGAACTCCGCGGTGGCCGGCTCGCCCGGATCGTCGAAAAGCCCGTCGACCCGCCGTCGAACCTCGCTGTCATCGGCGTCTACGCCTTCCGCCCTCCCGTGTTCGATGTCGTCGCTCGCCAGCAGCCCAGCGGTCGTGGCGAACTCGAGATCTCCGACGCACTGACCGGGCTCGTCCTTGCGGGCCACACCGTCCGCACCACCCTCACCCACGACCACTGGATCGACACCGGCAAGATGGACGACATCCTCGCCGCGAACCGGGTCGTCCTCGATTCCTTCGGCGCCGCTTCCCGCTGCCATGGCACGCTCGAAGGCTGCTCCGTCGAAGGCCCGGTATTCGTCGAACCGGGCGCCCATCTCGAATCCTGCGAGCTCCGCGGTCCCGTCACCATCGCCGCCGGCGCCCACCTTCGCGACTCCCGCGTCGGTCCCTACGTCGCCATCGGTCCCGATGCGCGGCTCGCACGGGTGTCCATCACCAACGCCATCGTCATGGCCGACGCCACTCTCGAAGACTGTCCCGGCATCGAAGCTTCGATGATCGGCCGCCACGCCCACGTCGCCGGAGCTCCCCGCGGGAGCCGCCTCACTCTCGGCGACCACTCCCGCATCGAGGTCGCCCCGTGAGGGCGCTCGTCACCGGCGGCTGCGGGTTCATTGGGAGCCACGTCGTGCGTGCGCTCGTTCGCTGCGGCTGGTCGGTCATCAACCTCGACTGCCTCACCTACGCCTCGAACCCGGCCAACGTCGCCGACATCGCGAGCCACCCGAACTACACCTTCGTCGAAGGCGACATCTGCGACCTCGAACTGGTTCGCGAACTCGTCGCAAACGTCGACCTCGTCCTCAACTTCGCCGCCGAAACCCACGTCGACCGCTCGCTGCTCGACCCAACCGTGTTCGTTCGAACCGACGTCGAAGGCGTCGTAACGCTGCTCGAAGCGGTGCGCCATGCACCCTCCGCGCGCCTCGTTCACATGTCCACGGACGAGGTGTTCGGGTCGCTGCCGCCCGGCGTCGAAGCTGCCGAAGACGCCCCGTTCGCCCCGGCTTCGCCCTACTCCGCGAGCAAAGCTGCCGCCGAACTGCAGGTTCGCGCCTATGCCGCCACGTACGGGCTTCCAATTACCGTCCTGCGGTGTTCGAACGTCTATGGTCCGGGCCAGCACCTCGAGAAGTTCATTCCGCTGTTCACCACGCGGGCGCTTGCCCGCCAGGAACTGCCGCTCTACGGCGACGGCCGGCAAGAGCGCGAATGGACCTTCATCGAAGACCTGGTTTCCGCCGTCGAACTCGTTCTCAAGGAGCTTCCCGAGGCACCCGGCGTCCATCCGATCCATATCGGAAGCGGCGAACGCCTCCCGAACATCGAAGTGGCCCGCCGCATCTGCGACCTGGCCGGGGCGCCGCACTCGCTCATCCGGCCCGTCGCCGACCGCCCGGGCCACGACCGCCGCTACGCGCTCGACTGTTCCCAGCTTCGCGCTCTTGGCTGGGAGCCCCGCGTGCCCTTCGCCGAAGGCCTCTCTCGCACCGTTCGCTGGTACGCCGACCAGTCAGCAACCTGGGCCCACTCAGCAAACCGCGACTTCCACGCCTACCTCGAACGCCAGTACGGTCACCGCCTCGCCGCCGCCCGCTACTCGAACGCCTCCTCCGAGTAGTCGCAGCGCGTCAGTCCAGCAGCATCACATCGATCTCATCGCCCGGCTTCGCCACCGGCAGGTCTTCCGGGATCACGGTCAGCGCATTCGCGGCGCTCATGCTCGTCAGGATGCCGCTCCCCTGTGGGCCCGTCAGGTCCGCGTACCGTTTCCCGT
>CAZWBW010000013.1:26447-40438 GCA_964632355.1 uncultured Anaerolineaceae bacterium
CGACCGTGACGATGCACCGCGCGAAGAACCGCCGCCCGTCCGTGTTCCGCACTTCGTCCCGCGTAATTGCCTTGACGATTGGCCGCGCCCAGTCCTTTCGGCCCAGCATCGTGAACACCGCCGGCCGGCCGAACAGCTCGAACGAGACCATCGAACTCACCGGGTTCCCGGGCAGGCCCAGGTGCGGCACCCGCCGTCCGTCCGGTGTCTTGAACGCGCCGAAGGCAAGCGGCTTCCCCGGCTTCATCCGCACCGTCCAGAAGTCGATTTCGCCTTCCCGCGCGAGCACGTCTTTCACCACATCGAAGTCGCCCCGCGAAACCCCGGCGCTCGTCACGATCATGTCAGCGTCGAAGCCTTCGCGGATCTTCGCAGTCAGGTCCTCCACCGTATCCCGCGCGATTCCCAACAGCTTCGGCACGCCACCGTAGCTGCGAACCAGCGCCGCCACGCTGTATGCGTTCGCGTCGTAGATGCGGCCCGGCTCCAGCGGTTTCCCCGGCTCCGTGATTTCGTCGCCGGTCGAAAGGATCGCCACAACCGGCCGCCGGTACACTGTCACCTCGGTCAGCCCAAGGCTCGCGAGCACCCCGATCTCCGACGCCCGGACCAGCCGCCCCGCCTCCAGTACGGCCTGCCCCTTCTTCACGTCCTCGCCGCGAAACCGCACATTCGCCGCCCGCTCGGCTGCCTTGAACACCCGCACCGTGTCGCCTCGCGTCGGCGCCTCGTTTGGGCCACGCAGCGGCTCATCGGTCTCCTCGAAGGGCACGATTGCGTCGGCGCCCGGCGGGATTGGCGCACCCGTCATGATGCGCACTGCCTCGCCCGGCCCCACCGGCGTCTCGAGCACGTATCCCGCGGCCAGGTCCGCAATGACCCGCAATTCTCGCGGCGACGACTGAGTCGCGCCCGTGGTGTCCTCGGCGCGTACCGCATATCCGTCCATCGCCGTGTTGTCCAGCGGTGGGATGTCGAACGGCGCTACAACGTCTTCGGCGATGACCTGTCCCAGCGCGTCCAGCAGCGGCACGCGGACGGGTTCCAACCGCGAAAAGAACGAAAGGATACGATCACGCGCCTCCTCGACGCTGATCATGTCCGAGACCGGTACCCTCACAGTGCTTCTCCCCGGGAAGGAGTCCTTCCGGGTAGCTTACGCGGCCCTCCGCCACGCGTCAGGCTAGCCGCACCGCCAGGCAGGTCGTCGTCCGTTGAACGCCCGATACCTTCTGCACCGCTTCGGTGATCGCGTTGCCGAGCGTGTCCAGGTCGTCCGCCTCGAGTTGCACGATCACGTCGTACGGCCCGGTAACCGTGTCCACGCTGGCTACCCGCGCGCCCGGGAAGCTCAGCTCCTCGATCGCATTTCCCACCGCCTTCGCGCGGCCGACATCGGTTTCGATAAGTACATAACCACGGACCGCCATCGCTGGTCCTCCTGGCTGAGGTGGGTCGGATAATCGGGACTCCCGCTTCCGCCTGTCAAGGTTCCCCGGCCGCCTCCACCTCCGGCAGTTCGATTCGAAGCTCCGGCAATCGCCCGGCGCCCGGCCGAACTCGGATCGGGAGCTCCACATCGACCACCTGCACGAAGCACAGGGCCTCCTGCCCGTCCCGGCAGTAATACACTGTGGCCTGTCCGCTGATCTGCGCCTCGCCTTCCGCCAGCTGCACCGGCACGGGGATGCGCACCTCCGGCTCATCCGATGCCCACGTCAGTTCGCTCTCCCCGAGCTCCGCCACCGCACCGCTGCTGCGAAGGGTCAGTCGCGAAGGGCCCGAACTGTTCAGGTGGTACCCCTCTGGCGAACTGACCACCACCTGCATGATCCCGGCGCCCGGCGAAACCTCCTGCGCCGGCAGTTCCTGGCGCACCACCTTCCCAGGCGCCACCGCGGTGGCCACACCAAGGTTCGAAAGCAGGAGCGTCGAAACCTCGCCGCTTTCGATGTCGATCACGCGCACCAGGTGGTTATTGGTGTCCGCGACGAACAGCCTGCTCCCCGCCGCCGCCAGCCCGGCCGGCTCATCGAACCGCGCGAGCTCGGCTTGCCCGTCGTCCCACCCGCGCGAACCGGTACCCGCGAGCGTCGTCACCTGCCGCGTGCCACTATCGACGGCCCGCACTTTGTGGTTGTACGTGTCGCCCACGTACAGCGTCCCATTCGCGTAGGTCAGCCCTTGCGGGTGCTGGAGCTTCGCCTGCGTCCCCTGCCCGTCGACATCTCCGTAGTCGAACAGGCCGGTGCCCACGAGCGTCTCCACGTCGCCATCGCCGTCCAGCGGCGTTCGCCGCAATGCGCTCGCCTCGGGGTCGACCCAGTACAGGTACACGCCGTCGCTCGCCAGGCCGCTCGGCTGTGCCAGGGTCGCCATTTCGAGCCGCGGCCCATCGTCGATACCCTCGCGGCTCGTCCCGGCGAACATCGTCACCAGCCCCTGCGCGAGGTCCACCTCCCAGATCTGGTGCACGCCCGCCATCGAAACGAACAACCGCCCATCGACTTCGATCACGTCCCACGGCGATGCCATGTCTGTTTCCCGGGCAGGTGTCCACACAGGGGGCAGCCGGTTCAGTTGCTCGCCCGTCCCCGCCACAGTCCGTACCTCGCCGGTCGCCACGTCGATCGCGCGCACTGCGTGGTTCCGCGTATCCGCCACGTACAGCGTCCGCCCGTCTTCCGAAAGGCCCAACCCCTGTGGCTGCCGGAACATCGCCTCGTGGGCGGCGCCATCCGCGAACCCCTCGGCTCCCGTCCCGATCGCCCGTTCGAGCCGCCCGTCGAGGCTCGCCACGAGCACCCGGTTGTGCCCGCTATCTGCGATGTACAACTTCCCGTTCGCCTCATCGACCGCCACGTCCGCCGGGTACGAAAGCACCGCCGACGCGCTCGTTGCTTCGATGTCGATCGGCAGCGGCGTCCGATCGATCTGACCCTTGGCCTCGAACTCCGCGATCAGCGCCTGGAGGATCGGCCGGAACAGGCCGTACACGCCTTCCCCGGCGTGCATCCCGACAAGTTTCCCCGCCGGGTCGATCAGTACGAGCGTCGGCCACGCGTTCGCACCATACCGGTCCCACACCGCGAAGTCCGGGTCGTTCACAACCGGGTGTTCGATGCCGTACCGGCTCACCGCCTCACGCACGGTCTCGACTTCGTGCTCGGTCGCGTACTTGCCCGAGTGAACCCCGATCACGGCCAGCGCATCGCCGAACTCCGCCTCGAGCCGCTTCAAGTCGGGGATGATGTGCTGGCAGTTGATGCAGCCCTGCGTCCAGAAGTCCAGCAGCACCGCCTTGCCGCGAAGGTCCATCAGCGACAGCGGCCGCGATACGTTCAGCCACGTCAGCCCGCCGGGGAAGTCCGGTGCCGGGTGCTCGCCCGCCCACGACTTCGCCGGCGTTTCCGTCGTCTGCCCGGCGCCTTCGCGCGGGGCGTCTGCTCCAGAACCACCATCACACGCCACAAGCATCACCATCAGCGTGAGTATGACAACACATGCTGCAATCTTAGCCCCGCCGGGCAAGCCGAGGCCTTGCTTCGCCATCGCCCACATCCTACCCCTCCGCGACCGGTGGCGATGTGGTCCGCAGCCCACGGACGCTAGGCCAGCCCTTCGTTAGAATCGAACCACTATGACCACCACGAGCCCTGCGATGGATCAACTCCGCGAGGAGGCGCTGGCCGCACTCCGAAAGGCCTCCGATGCCGAAGAAATCGAACGGTGGCGTGTCGAGTGGCTCGGCCGACAGGATGGCCGCGTCACTGCGCTGCTCCGGTCCGTTCGCGACCAGCCCCAGGACCAGCGCGCTGCCTTTGGCGCCGCCGCCAACGCCCTGAAGCAGGCGCTCGAAACCGCGCTCCGCGAACGGCAGGAAGAGCTCCGCCGCGCCGAGCTCGAAGCGCTCGCGACGAAGGCAGCGCTCGATGTCTCGCTCCCCGGCCGCCCACAGGAAATCGGACGCCTCCACCCCGTCACCCAGACCCTCCGCGACTGCATCCGGGCCTTCGAAGAGATGGGATTCCGGGTCGCCGAAGGTCCCGAAGTCGAGTGGGAACGCTACAACTTCGACGGCGTCCGCATTCCGCCCGACCACCCGGCCCGCGACATGTGGGACACCATCTGGGTCGACACCATCGTGCAGGGCCGCCGCAGCATGCTCCTGCGCACCCACACCTCCCCAAATCAGATCCGCGTCATGGAGCGCCAGCAGCCGCCCATCCGCGTGATCGTCCCGGGCAAGTGCTACCGCCAGGAAGCCACCGACGCCACCCACGAGTGGATGCTCACCCAGATCGAAGGCCTCGCCGTCGACGAAGGCATCCGCATGAGCGACCTCAAGGGCGTGCTCTATGAGTTCGCGCGGAAACTCTTCGGCGCCGACCGCCGCATCATCTTCCACCACAGCTACTTCCCGTTCGTCGAACCCGGCGTCGAAATGGCACTCGACTGCTTCATCTGCCGCGGCGACGACCCCTCGTGTGCCACCTGCCACGGCACCGGCTGGATCGAAATCCTCGGCGCCGGCATGGTCCACCCCGAGATCATCGACAACGCCGGCTACGGCTCCGATCGCTACACCGGCTTCGCGTTCGGCATC
Organism: uncultured Anaerolineaceae bacterium; assembly: GCA_964632355.1. Classification (GTDB taxonomy): domain Bacteria; phylum Chloroflexota; class Dehalococcoidia; order Tepidiformales; family Tepidiformaceae; genus JALOAP01. Next base: position 31,054 of record CAZWBW010000013.1, read on the forward strand.
GGCATCGAACGCGTCGCCCTCCTCCGTTGGGGCATCGAAGACATCCGCCACTTCTACGCCAACGACATCCGTTTCCTGAGCCAGTTCTGATGGCTGTTGGCTATTGGCCGTTGGCTATTGGCTGGCACTCGAAATCGAGGGAACGGAGATATCGGTGAGACCATTTCGGGAACTGGAAGTCTGGCGCCTGGCTCATGAGGTTGCTCTCGACACCTACCTGGCCTCTCGCCGCTTTCCATCCCACGAAATGTACGGGCTCACCGGCCAGCTTCGTCGAGCGGCAAGCTCCGTACCGGCGAACATCGTCGAAGGATCGACGCGGTCCAACAGGGTCTTCCGTCACTATCTGGAGATCGCCCTCGGGTCGGCATCCGAGACTGAGTACCTGCTCTTGTTGGCTCACGACCTCGGTTACTTACCCGGCGAGGAACACGAGAAAATCGAGGCAAAGTTGCTGTCCGTCAAGCGCATGCTTGTCACGTTCATCAAGAGGCTAGAACAATGACACAAACCCGCGATCATCTGACCAACAGCCAACAGCCAATAGCCAAGAGCCTGACCCGATGAAGCTCCTCCTCTCCTGGCTTCGCGACTACGTCGACATCGACCTCCCCGTCCCCGAGCTCGCCCGGCGCCTCATCGACTCCACCGCCGAGGTGGAAGGCTGGGAAACCATCGGCGCTGAATGGGACCCCGAGCGCATCAAGGTCGCCGAGGTCGTCGCCGTTGATCCTCACCCCAACGCCGACCGCCTCCGCCTCGCCACGGTCGAGACCGGCGAAGGCCGGCAGCAGGTCGTGTGCGGCGCGCCGAACATCGCCGTCGGCCAGAAGGTCGCCTTTGCCACCGAAGGCGCCATGCTCATCGACGGGCGCACCGGCAAGCCGACAAAGCTGAAGCTCCGCCCCATTCGCGGCGTCGAATCGGCCGGCATGGTCCTCAGCGAGAAGGAGCTCGGGCTCAGCGACGACCACGAGGGCATCCTCGTCCTCCCCGATGACGCTCCCGTCGGGCGCCCCCTCGTCGACCAACTGGGAGACGTCGTCTTCGACATCTCCACATGGGCCAACCGCGCCGACCTCCTTGGCGTTCTCGGGCTCGCCCGCGAGGTGGCCGCGCTCACCGGTAAGCCCCTTCGCGAACCCGACACCTCCTACACCGAGTCCGACCGCCCGGCCAGCGACTTCATCTCCGTCTCCATCGAAGACCCAGACCTCTGCCGCCGGTTCACCGCCTCCATCATCGAGAACGTGACTGTCGGGCCTTCACCCGCGTGGATGCAGGAGCGCCTCCTCCGCCACGGCATGCGCCCAATCAACAACGTCGTGGACATCACCAACTACGTGATGCTCGAAACCGGCCAGCCTCTCCACGCCTTCGACTACGACCTCGTGCGCGGGAAGCAGATCATCGCTCGCCGCGCGAAGCCCGGCGAAAAGCTCGTCACCCTCGACGACATCGAGCGCGAGCTCGACCCGGAGATGCTCGTGATTTGCGACGCCGAGGGTCCTGTGGGCATTGCCGGCATCATGGGTGGCGGCAATAGCGAGGTGAACGAAAACACCCGCACCGTCCTGCTCGAAGTCGCGAACTTCAAGCCCGGTTCCATCCGCCGCACCTCCACGCTGCTCAAGCTCCGCACCGAAGCCTCCGCTCGCTTTGAAAAGGGCATCGGCGCCGAGACGCCACTCTTCGCGCAGCAGCGCGCCCTTCACCTGTTCGAACGGATCACCGGCGGCCGCGTCGCCCGGGGCATCGTCGACGTCTACCCGACCAAGCAGGTGATTCCCACCATCACCGTCACCGAAGCGCGCATCGAACAGGTGCTGGGCATCGCCATCCCCGTGCCCGAGGTCACCCGCATCCTCGAGTCGCTCGGATTCACCGTTGAGCACAGCGACGGCGCGTTCCGCGTGAAGCCGCCGTACTGGCGACCCGACGTCGAAATCCCCGACGACGTGATCGAGGACATTGCGCGCATCCACGGCTACGAAGACCTGCCCGCGACCAGCCTCCGCGGCAGCCTCCCGCCGGTCGAACCGAACCCGCTACGCGACCTCCGCGAGCGTGTCCGCGACCTTGCCGCGGCGCTCGGCTACCAGGAAATCATCAGCTACACGCTGACCGACCTCGAACGCCTGTCCCGCGTGGTCGATCCGGAGGACGAACGCCGAAGCGCACCACTGTCGGTGGTCAACCCCGTGGCCGCACGCCACCAGTATCTCCGCACCACCCTCCGTTCGAGCCTCCTCGAGGCCTACGCTACGAACCGCCGGCAGGTCGAAGGCCCCCTGCGGCTCTTCGAAGTCGGCTTCGAATACCTGCCCGTCGAAGCCGACCTGCCGCACGAACGCCCGGTCCTCTGTGCTGTCGCCGGCGGTACCCGTCTCGACCGCGGGGGCCGGGCCACCGGCGAGCACCTCGACTTCTACGATGCAAAGGGCGCCGTCGAAGCCCTGCTCGAGCAGCTCGGCCTTGAAGCCTCCTACGCGCCCGCGAGTCCCTTCGGTTTCCTCGCCGGCCACACGGCCGAGGTCTCGCTCGGACGCGAACAGGTCGGCCTCGTCGGCCAGGTCCACCCCGAGACTGCGGCGAAGTTCGATATCGACGAGCCGGTGTTCCTCTTCGAACTTTGGCTCGAAGACCTGGTTCGTCTGCTGCCCGAACGCCCGGCCTACGAGCCCCCGGCGCGCTTCCCGGCCGTCCGGCAGGACGTCGCGCTCCTGGTCGATGCCGATCTTCCCGCCGGTCGCCTGCTGCAGGTCGTGCGGTCGCACCGCTCCGGAACCGTGCGCGTCTTCGGCGACATCTTCGACGACTACCGGGGCCCCGGCGTCCCCGAAGGCAAGAAGTCGCTCGCTGTCGCGCTGCGCTATCAGGCCTCCGACCGTACCCTCACCGACGCCGACGTCGAGCGGGTCCAGGCCGGCCTCCTGAAGCGCCTCGAAAAGGAGGTCGGGGCGCAGCTCCGCGGTTCCTGAACCTCACCTCGCGCCTGTGTCGACCGGCACGGGCGCGAGGACTTGTCTCGCGTACCGGCGCAGCCATTCCACCGCCGGTACTCCCGGGCTACGCTTGCTGCGAACTTGGGTCTGCGCCTCCGAGAGGAGACGAATCATGGACATAACCATCGTGGGCGCCGGCGTCATCGGCCTCACCACGGCCGTCGTTCTCCAGCGCGAAGGCCACAACGTTCGTGTCATCGCCGAACGCCCCGGCCTGGAGTCGACCTCCGGCGCTGCCGGTGCAATCTGGATGCCCGTTCGCATTGCGCCCGGCGGCCGCGAGCTCGCGTGGTCGAAGCGTGGCTTCGAAGTCCTGGCTGGACTCGCGCAGTCCGACCCGGACGCTGGCGTCGACATGCTCACCGCGCTCGAAGTGGTCGCCGAAACCGAACCCCCCTGGTGGGCCGACGCTGTCGAAGGGCTCGAACTCGTGTCCGGTGGCTCTCGCTATCCCTGCGACCACGCCTGGACCTTTCGCGCACCACGCGTCGAACCCGCCATCCACCTCCCGTGGCTCGAACGCCAGCTCCAGCACCCCATCGAGTTCCGCCACGTCGATGACCTCGAAGCCCTCCCGGGCGATCTTGTCGTGAACTGCACGGGCCTCGGCGCTCGCAAGCTCTGCGGCGACGACGAACTCGTCGGTGTCCTCGGCCAGACCGCCATCGTTCGCCCCGGCACCCTCCGGATGGACACCTTCATCGGCGACGAACGCGACCCCGACGCCATCTTCTACTCGATTCCCCGGCGCGAAGAGGTCGTCCTCGGCGGCTGCCGCATCGAACTTCCCGGTGTCGAGACCGTACCTGGTCCGAGCAGTGAACTCCGCGAAGCCATCCTCGCCCGCGCCCGTGCCGCCGGGTACGAACCCGGCGAGCTCATCCGCGAGCGCTCCGGACTCCGCCCCGTCCGGCCGCGCGTTCGCCTCGAACGCGAAGGCCGGGTAATCCACAACTACGGTCACGGTGGCGCCGGCTACACCCTCGCGTGGGGTTGCGCCGAAGAAGTCGCCAGCCTCACCCGGCCATGACCGCGCCTGCTCCCCGACAGCCGCACGTCGGCCTGTGCAGCGTCTGCCGCTTTGCCGAACCCGTGACCAGCGCCCGCGGCTCGATATTCTGGCTTTGCGGCCGCTCCCGCGAAGACGCCCGCTTCCCGAAGTACCCACGGCTCCCGGTCGTGCGCTGTGTCGGCTTCGAAGAAGGAGTCCCGCAGGCCCGCTAACGCTACGTCGCTGACTGCTCCTGCCGCTCATCGAACAGCCGGGCGGCGATGGTCGCCACTCGCTTCCCGAGCGTGCGCGCCTGCTCCCGGTCGTGCTCGGTGATCTTCCCGTGCACTGTTGCCCCGTAGTACGACCCCGACTGCCGCATCGTGTTCGTCCACGGCAGCCCCACGATGACCATACCGTGCGACATAAGCAGGTGAATCAGTTGGAGCAACGTTGCCTCGTTGCCGCCCGACCGCGAATACCCGGCGGTGAAGCACGCCCCGACCTTCCCCACCAGGTCGCCCGTCTCCCACAGGTCGCCCGTGTAGTCGAACCAGTCCTTCAGCTTCCCGGTGATCCCGCTCCAGTTCGGCGACCCGACGATGATCCCGTCGGCGGCGAGCAGGTCCGGCACCGTCGCATCGTCGACTCGCCGCCGGACGCACTCGCCGCCGCCCTCGCGGATACCAATCTCAATGTCGTCGGCCAGCCGCTCCGTCAGTCCGCCGCGGCTGTCGTAGAGGAGAAGGATTCGAGCCAACCTGCCGCCTCCCGGTCAAGCACGGCGATCGCGTCGTGGAACGTTTCGAACGGGTAGATCCGCTCGTGCTCGTCCTTCAGCCGCTCCCACAACGTGTCCCGGGCGAACACTACTCGCGCGATCCGCGCCGCGTCCACATCCGACGCGCCATCGCCGAAGTACACCACGAAGTCCCCCGCGCGCTTGAACGCGTTCGCGTACCCGAGCTTGAAGCCCTCCTGGACTTCGATTCCCCGCGGACTCAGGTACCGAACCCGCCATCGATAGGAGAACTCGGTCCGTCCCGCGTGCCGCATCAGCCGGTCGACTTCCAGCCCCGCCAGCACCTCGTCGATAGCGAAGTCGAAGCCGTTGCTGACGATCACGGGCTGCCAGTCATTCCAGTGCGCCCAGTCCAGGAGTTCGAGGAACCCGGGCCGCACCCGCGCCTTTTCGCGCACGAACGCCCGCATGTCGTCGTACGTGACCCGCGTATCGATGAGGTCGAAGACGCCCGCGTTGAACTGCTCGACCGATATCTCCCGGCGCTGATACGCCTCCTTCAGGTGGCTCCAGTCCTCCGCCGCGAACCGGGCCATCAGCGAATCCGAGATGTTGTCCAGCACAATCGTGTCATCGAAATCGAGGCACAGTACGTTCGCCATGCCTTGAGCATAGCCCGGGCCCGCCCGGAAGGTAGACTCAACCCGTGGACCTCGCCCGCGCGCGCTACGTCACCTCAGCCCCGGCCTGCAGGGCGCTCGAATCCCTCGATCCCACCCTCGCCGCCGTGTCCCCGACCCGCCTCGCCGACCGCCTGCGGCGCGACTTCCCGCCCTTCGAAGCCGCAGCCCTCGCCGAGCAACTCGTCCTTCGTGCCCGCGCCCGCGATCGCTTCGGCGGCGACCTCCCGTTCCTCTACTCCGCTCCCGGCCTCGAGATGATGACCCACCCCGCGGTCGCCCACCGCCGCGCCGGGCGCCTCGAACGGCTTGGCCTCCCCGTCGCCGACCTCACCGCCGGGCTCGGCGGCGACCTGTACGCCTGCCTCTCACGCGGCATCGCCGGCCTCGGCGTCGAACTCGACCCGGTCACCGCGATGCTCGCCTCCGCGAACACCGGCGGCCGCGTCGTTCGCGGTGACGCGCTTCGCGCCCCGGTCGATCTCCGGCGCATCGCCGTCATTCTCGACCCTGCGCGGCGGGCGGGCGGCCGCCGCCAGTTCGACCCCGCGTCCTTCACGCCACCGTTCGACGCCGTGCTCCGCCTCGCCACGGAGGCCGCTGCCGGCGTGGTGAAGGGGCCGCCCGGTATCGCCCATGACGCGATTCCGCCCGGCGCCGAGGTGGAGTTCGTGCAACTCGGCCGCTCTCTGCGCGAAGCTGCGATCTGGCTCGGTGGTGATGCATGCCCAGGGCTCCGGCGGGCCGTGCTCCTCCCGGTCGGTGCTGCGCTCACGAGCGATGAGCCCGAAGCTCCCGCCGAACCCGTCGCGCCCGGCTCCTACCTCTTCGATCCCGAACCCTGTGTCACGCGCGCTGGCCTCGTTCGCCAGCTCGCGGCACGCCTCGGCGCTCGGCTCATGGACCCGCAGGTCGCGTACCTCACCGCCGACGCGCCCGCCTTCGACCCCATGGCCGCCACCTTCGAAGTGCTCGAAACGCTGGACTTCTCGGTGTCGCGGCTGCGAAAGCGCCTCCGCGAGCTCGACCTCACCGCCGATGAAATTCGAAAGCGCGCCTTCCCGGTCGAACCCGACGAACTGCGCCGTCTGCTCGGGAAGACAGGTTCCGGACGGGCCACGCTGATCTGCACCACGCTTCGTGGCCGCCGGCGGGTATTTGTCTGCCGGCGCCTTCCCGCCCTTGCCAATTGTGAAGAAGTGTAGACAATAATGAGCCCGGACTGCTAACGTTCGCTATTGCCTATACCGTTTCACAATTTCGCTTCATGCTTGCTCCCTTCGCGGGACGGGAGGCCACCATGGCAATGTCCACGAGCCCGTTCGACAACTACCTCGACCTCGTCGAGGCGGCGCGCGAACTCGCGATTCACCCGCAGAGCCTGCGCCGGTTGATTAAGCAGAAGAAGATCCCCGCTACGCTCTTCGCCGGGAAGTACCTCATCGAGCGCGACAAGCTCGAGATGTTCAAGTCGAACTACGACCCGCGTCCCGGCCGGAAGCCCATTCGCCGCCTGCTGTAAGGCGATACCCGAGCGCTACCCGGAGGCCGGGCGGAACCGCCCGGCCTTCGTTTCCCCCGCTAGCGCGGCTCGATCGGCGTGATCACGCCGAGACGCTCCTCGATTGCCTCCGCCGCATCGAGGCATAGGTCCTCGCGGTATCGTCCGCCGATGATCTGTACCGCCTGGGGCAGCCCGTCGCCCAGCACCGAGCGCTGCGCACTCTCCACCTGCTACCGTTTCCCCATGCCGCGCCGAAAGTCCGCCGACGCAGCGTCCGCTTCGAGCCCGAACGACCGCCTTGCTCGCTACCGGAGCATGCGCGACTTCAAGAAGACGGCCGAACCAGCGGGCGATAAGCCCCTCCCTCCCGCGCCGCAGCCGCGCTTCGTCATCCAGGAGCACCACGCCACGAGCCTCCACTGGGACCTGCGCCTCGAACACGATGGGGTGCTCGTCTCGTTCGCCATTCCGCGCGGCATCCCGCCCGACCCCGGGACCAACCACCTCGCTATCCACACCGAAGACCACCCGCTCGAATACCTCACGTTCGAAGGCGAGATCCCGAAGGGCGAATATGGCGCCGGCCGCATGTTTATCTGGGACCGCGGAACCTACGAAACCCACAAGTTCCGCGACAACGAGGTGATGGTCACCCTCCACGGCGAGAAGGTGCAGGGCAAGTACGTCCTCTTCCAGACCGACGGCAGCAACTGGATGATCCACCGGATGGACCCTCCGCAGGACCCCACGCGCGAGCCCATGCCCGAACATATCCGGCCCATGCTCGCCAAGCTCTCCGGTCTCCCGAAGGACGACGCCGAATACGCCTTCGAAATCAAATGGGACGGGGAACGCGCAATCGCCTACTCACAGGGCGGCCGCATCCGCCTCGAAAGCCGCAACCTGCTCGACATCACGAAGCAGTACCCGGAGCTCTCCGCGCTCGGTGAATCACTGGGCGCCCACGAAGTGGTCCTCGACGGCGAGATCATCGCATTCAACGACGAAGGCATCCCGAGTTTCGAACGCCTCCAGCGCCGCATGCACCTCACCCGCCCGGCCGACATTCGGCGACGTGCCGCCGACACGCCAGTCGTCTACATGATTTTCGACCTGCTCTACCTCGACGGGCATTCGACGATGCAGCTCCCCTACCGCGAGCGCCGCAAGCTCCTCGATGCCCTCGAACTCTCCGGACCGAACTGGCAGACGCCGCCCTATCACGTCGGCGACGGCGCGACACTTCTTGCTGCCAGCAAGGAGCAGCAGCTCGAAGGCATCATGGCGAAGCGGCTCGACAGCACCTACGAGCCCGGCCGCCGCAGTAGCGCCTGGCTGAAAATCAAGAACAGCCTCCGCCAGGAGTTCGTTATCGGTGGCTGGACCCCCGGTGCCGGCGCCCGCGACGACAGCTTCGGCGCCCTTCTCCTCGGTTATTACGACAGGACCCCGGAACAAGCCGAGGCCACCGGTCAGCCGCAGCGCCTTATCTTCGCCGGCAAGGTCGGCACTGGGTTCAACGAGCGCCTCCTGCGCGAACTCATGAAGAAGCTCAGGGAGTCGCGTATCGAACACAGTCCGTTCGATGTCGGCGAACCCGAACCCGGCTCCTGTTTCGTTGAACCCGAGCTCGTTTGCGAAGTCGACTTCGCCGAATGGACCGAGGCCGGCACATTGCGCCAGCCGTCGTTCAAGGGCCTCCGCGACGACAAGCCCGCCCGCGAAATCGTCCGCGAATCCGAATCGGCCGCGGAAGCCGACCCTCCGGTTGTTGTGGGACGGCCTGGGTCCGGTGGGCGCTCCGCACGCCCCGCCCGCGCATCCCGCCGCGCCGAAACCGGCCAGCGGGTCGAGGTCGACGTTGATGGCCGCCGCCTCAGCCTTTCGAACCTCGACAAGGAGATGTACGAAGGCACCGGTTTCGTCAAAGCCGACGTCATCGAGTACTACACGCGCATCGCGCCCGTCATCCTCCCGCACATCCGCCAGCGGCCGATGACGCTCAAACGCTACCCCGACGGCGCCCAGGGCCCGTTCTTCTACGAGAAGCAGTGCCCGTCGCATGCACCTGAGTGGGTCGAAACCGCGCGCGTCGTCACCGGATCAAAAGGCGACGTCGTGAACTTTGTCCTCGTGAACGACCTCCCCACGCTCGTCTGGCTGGCGAACCTCGCGACCCTCGAGCTCCACCCGCTACTCTCGCACGCACCCGACGTAGAGCGTCCCACTGCCGTCGTCTTCGACCTCGATCCGGGCCCACCGGCCGGCATCCTCGACTGCTGCCAGGTCGCGCTCTGGCTGCGCGATACCTTCGAGGCGCTCGGCCTGCAGGCGTTCGCAAAGACATCGGGTTCGAAGGGGATGCAGCTCTACGTGCCCCTGAACACCCCCGTCACCTATGAAGAAACGCGCCCCTTCGCCCAGGCCATCGCGCTCCTCCTCGAACGCCAGCACAAGGACAAA
>CAZWBW010000014.1:0-1552 GCA_964632355.1 uncultured Anaerolineaceae bacterium
TTGTTCCCGCGGCGGGTGGCGATGTGCCCCATCGCCAGCGCCACGCCTTCGGCCACGTCGGCCTTGCGGCGCCGGGCGGTGCCGAACTGCATCGAGCGGGAGGTGTCGAGGACGAGCCATGTCGTCAGGATGCGCTCCGCGACATGCACACGGACGTGGGGTTCGCCGGTACGCGCCGTCACGTTCCAGTCGATGAGTCGAACGTCATCGCCGGGCTGGTATTCGCGGACCTGGGCGAGTTCGGTGCCACGGCCGAGGGCAGCGGAGCGGTAGTCGCCCTGGAGCAGTCCCGAGATTCGGCGCGCGATCTGGACATCGAGCGTGCGCAGCAGTGCATCGGGCAGGGGCCCGGGGCCCGGACGCGCGGGGGTTCGCACCACGGAGAGCGGTGCGCCGGGGCTCACGCGGTGGCCTCCCGAGCGAGCTCGAGATGCGGCATCTGCACGGCGGCGAGCACAGCATCGAGGATGGTGTCGGCGGTGACATCCTCAGCAAGCGCCTGGTAAGTGAGAACGATACGGTGGCGGAGCACGTCCTTCGCGATATCGAACACGTCCTGGGGGAGCGCGTAGCGGCGGCCGCGGAGTAGTGCCATCGCGCGCGCGCCGTGAACCAGGTTGATCGAACCGCGAGGGCTCGAGCCGAAGGCGATGTGCGGGGTGAACCGCTGCAGGCCGTAGGAAGCCGGGTGGCGTGTCGCATCGACGAGCCGGACGGCGTACTCGGCGACGGCACGGTCGACGTAGACCTGGCGAGCCATCGCCTGGAAGCGGTGGAGTTCGTCGATGGGTAGGACTTCACGGACACGCGCGGGTTCGACGAGCGACCGCTGCACGACCGTCATCTCTTCGTTGATCTGGGGGTAGTCGACCAGCACTTTCATCATGAAACGGTCGACCTGCGCCTCGGGAAGCGGGTAGGTCCCTTCGGACTCGATCGGGTTCTGAGTCGCGAGCACGAGGAACGGGTCGGGGACCTCGAAGGTCTTCGCGCCGATGGTGACCTGGCGCTCCTGCATCACCTCGAGCAGCGCCGACTGGACCTTCGCTGGCGCACGGTTGATTTCGTCGGCGAGCAGGATGTTGCAGAAGACGGGCCCGAGTTCGACGTCGAACGTCTGCGTGTTCGGTCGATAGATGCGCGTGCCCACGAGGTCGGCGGGAACGAGGTCCGGCGTGAACTGGATGCGGGCGAAGGTGCCGCCAAGGACTTCAGCGACCGTCTTGACCGTGAGCGTCTTCGCGAGGCCGGGCACGCCTTCGATGAGCAGATGACCATTCGAAAGAAGGGCGACGAGGACGCGTTCGAGCATGGCTTCCTGCCCAACGATGACGCGCTTGATCTCGAACATCGCCGTCTCGAAGACGCGACTGGCTTCGGCGTAGTCGGTCGCCGCGGGTTGTTGACTCATAGGTTCTTTCGCCTCCCGTGAGCACTCTACCGGGACAGTGGGGAGCAATTGGAGAAGAACTGTGCCGAAACCTCCCGAAATCGCGGGTAAACCATAACGAGGGAATCGCCGAGAGGTAGTTTCCAGTACATCGCGGAGGCG
>CAZWBW010000014.1:1562-40175 GCA_964632355.1 uncultured Anaerolineaceae bacterium
TGCGCGATGCTTCTGTAATACGCGCTGGCACTTCGTGATAGCCGGTACCCGGGCCCTGCGTAGGCTATCGCCACGCTCGCGGTGGGAGCACTGGGATGCATCACGATGACGATGGCGAGGAGGAGCGGCAGCCAACACAGACACTGGACGAAGGACGATACCGCGCTCTCCTCGACGCGGTCCCGGCGAGCCTGTTCGCGACAACTCCCAACCACGAACTCGACTTCGTAAACCGCTACTGGAGTGAGTATTCAGGCCTCAGCCTCGAAGAGACGGGGGAAGTCCCCGAACCGATTATCCACCCGGATGACGTGGACCGCGTGATGAAAGCGATGCAGGAGTACCTGCAACGCGGAGAGCCGTTTTCGATCGAGTACCGGGCACGGCGGCGCAACGGCGAGTACCGGTGGCACCTGTCACACACGCTTCCCGTCCGCGACGCGGATGGGAAGCTGCTCGGGTGGGTAGGTGCGGCGATCGATATCAACGACCGGAAGCGCGCCGAGGAGGGGCAGGCGTTCCTGCTCGCCGCGGGACAGGCACTTTCGCGTTCGCTCGACTACGACACAACGCTGCAGACGCTGGCGCGGCTCAGCATTCCCTACCTCGGCGACGGCTGCGAAATCGACCTCATCGAAGGGAACGTGCTCGCCCTGGCGGCCATGGCCCACGTCGATCCCGCGAAGGAGGAGATCGCCCGGCGCATGCGGGAGCGCTATCCGCCCCCGATCGATGGACCGCACCCGGCTGCGAGGGCCGTGCGAACCGGCCGGCCGGTGGTCACGGAAGTGAAGGCAGGTGTACTGGAACGCCTGACCGCGGACCAGGAGCACCGGGAAATGGCCGAGACGCTTGGGGTGAGCGTCTCGGTTTCCGTGCCGCTGGTAGCCCACGGCGCGGCCCTTGGCGCCATGACGTTCCTGCGCACTACGCCCCCATCCTTTCGGAGCGACGAAATCGAAGTCGCCATGGACCTGGGGCGCCGGGCCGGGATGGCGGTCGAAAGCGCCCGGCTCTACCGGGACGCCCAACGGAAGTCGGAGGAGCTGCGCATCGCGAACGCGACAAAGGACGAACTGCTCGCGCTTGTCGCGCATGAGCTTCGGACGCCGCTCACGACGATCCGGGGAAACGCAGAACTGCTCGCCCGGAGGGCGAGCGCGCTCACCGAAGAAGAACGAGCACGGGCACTGAACGACGTACGGCGCGACGCGGAGCGGCTGCAGCGCCTGATGGACAACATGCTCGCGCTCTCCCAACTCGAAGCGGACGGCATCGAGACGGAGCCCTTGCGGCTGCAGCAGGTGCTTCCGCGGCTGGCCGTCGTTCACCAGCGAGTCGCACCGGCGCGGGAGATCCTGGTCGAGGTGGAACCCGACATACCGCCGGTGCTCGCCCACGCAACGTACTTCGACCAGGTCGTCGAGAACCTGCTGAGTAACGCAGAAAAGTACAGTCCGCCGAACACACCGATCGAACTCACGGCACGGCGGGAGAGCGACGAGGCATTGATTACGGTCGCGGACCGCGGCAGCGGCATCTCGGAGGAGGAAGCGGCCGCGGTGTTCATGCCGTTCTACCGGGCCGACAAGGCCCGAGAGAAGGCCGGATTGGGGCTGGGGCTCACCGTCTGCCGCCGGCTGGTCGAAGCGCAGGGTGGACGCATCTGGGCGCAGCCGCGCGAAGGCGGCGGCACCCTGATGCAGTTCACCCTGCCGCTCGAACCGATCGAGGACGAGCCGTCGTAGCTCGCGTCAGGTAAGCACGCCCGCGGCAGCGTACTCGATGATCTCGTCGTCTGAGAGCCCGAGGACTTCGCGGAGCACGCGCTCCGTGTCCTGCCCGAGTACCGGGCCGGCGCTGGCGAGCCGCGGCGGTGTGTCGGAGAACTTCGTCACGAAGCCGTCGTACGGCGTGGGGCCCATTTCGGCGTGTTCGAGTGTCACGAAGAACTCCCGGTGCTTGAGTTGCGGGTCCTCGTACAGGTCCGTCGGGAAGAGCACCGCGTAGGCGGGAACACCGGCCTTCCGCAGCGTTTCAGCGAGCTCGAACGCGTCCTGCGGGGCGCACCATTCGCGGAGCCGCTCTTCGATCTGCTGCTTCACCGCCTGCCGCTCGGCGAGGTTGTTGTACTTCGGGTCGGCGAACTCGCCGAGCGGCGCAACCCGCAGCAGCGCCTGCCATTGCTCCGGGGTTTCGACGGCGATGGCCACGTAGCGTTCGAGACCCTGCGTCGCGAAAGTGCCGTGAGGGCACGCGTACAGCGAGTCGTGGCCGGCGGGTGGCGCATCGTTGCCGTTGACTGTGTAGTCGAGCACCAGCGGTTCGACGAAGTGGATGCCGGCTTCGACCTGCGCGATGTCGATGTACTGTCCCTGGCCGGTTCGCTCGCGATGCATGAGGGCGGCCACCAGCGTGGGGATGCCGTACCGGGGATTGATGAAGTCCGTGTAGGCGCCCCACGGGCCAACGGGCACCCGATCGGGCCAACCGGTGATGTGGTGCAGGCCCGCGAGCGCAGCTCCCTGGCCGCCGAAGCCCGCGTACGTCGCTTCGGGGCCGGTCTGCCCGCGGAGGCACGTGCTGAGCATCACGATGTCGGGCTTCACCTTGCGGAGGGATTCGTAATCGAGGCCCCACTTCGCCATGGTGCCCGGGGTGAAGCTTTCGAGGACGACGTCTGCCCATTCGACCAGCTTGAGGGCGAGTTCCCGCCCCTTCGGCTGTGAGAGGTCGAGCGCCATGCCGAGCTTCGACGTGTTGTAGTTCGCGACGAACTGCGAGCGGTTCAGGCCCGGCTCGCCATCCTTGAAAGGCGGGAGCTGCCGAAGGATGTCCGGGCTGGTCATCGATTCGACATGCACAACGGTCGCGCCATGGTCGGCGAGCGCCTTCGCGATGATCGGGCCCACGCCCACCCACGCGAAGTCCGCGACTTTGAGCCCTTCGAACGCGAGGCGGCGCTGGCCGGAGGCGGGAGGCAGGGGCACCCGGGGCTTTATGTCTTCGAGCAGGTGCTGGTCGGCGCCCAGCGACGGAGCTGGTTTCTCCATGACCAGCGGGGTGGCCGAAGGTCGAATGGCCGGGCCGGGATGGATGCGTCCTCCGACTTCGATCCAGTAGTTGCGCTCGCGAAGGTGCGGGTCGGAGAGCAGGTCACCGACGGTGTAGATGGCCCCAAGGATGATCCCCTTCTGTGCGGCGAACGCCTGGAGCTCTTGCTTGGTCTTCGTCTTGAAGAAGTCGGCGACGACCCTGCACGACCGGGCGACTGTTTCGACGGAGAGACGTTCGTTTACGACGTCTTCGATCCAGTTGAGCCAGTTGATTCCACAGAGGTCGTCGGGAACAGCGCCTTCGGCTTCCGCCCAGCGCATGACCTCCTGGTGCGTCCTACCTCCGATCCCCGGGAGCGCAGGCCGATAGGAGACGTAGCCATCGACGCATTCCCAAAGGGCCTGCGGCGTGAACCCCGGGAACAGTTCCGGCTCGGGCTGATTGCGCTGCTCGCAGTAGCCGGGCGGGTTGCCTCCGGTGTTCGGCGGGTACCCTGTCGCATTCATGAGCGTCCAGACGACCGCGGCCTGCATGGAGACATCGAGGTGCTGGCCACGACCGGAGCGGTTGCGTTCGTACAGCGCGATCACCGCGTCGGCAGCAGCCTGTGCGCCGGCATGGAAAGACGCCTGCGGATAACCGACCGGGATCGGGGGGCGGTCACCATCGCCCTGCAGCCCCACCAGACCGCCCGCGGCTTCGATTGTGAGGTCGGTTGCGGGCTGGTTTGCGAGCGGGCCATCCTGCCCGAACGGCGTAACCGACACGTAGATCAATCCCGGGTTCAGCGGGCAGAGGTCTTCGTAGCCGAGGCCACGCGACGCCAGGAACCCTGCGTCGAAGGATTCGACGAGGATATCCGCGTTCGCAGCGAGTTCTCGCAGCGTTCGCCGGTCAGCCGGGTCTTCGATATCGAGGACCACGCTGCGCTTGCCCATCGCGACGGCGGCCCAGTAGAGAGAGCGGTCCGGATCGCCTTCACGTCCCCGTTCGAACGGTGGGTAGAAGCGCGCGGCAGCTCCGCCGGGCGGCTCGATCTTGATGACTTCGGCGCCGAGATCGGCCAGCAGCCGGCCGGCCAGCTCGGCGCGGGGCGTCGCAAGGTCGAGCACGCGAACGCCCTGCAAGAGCCCGCGGGGTTCCATCCCGGGCTCCCAGACGATACGTCCCATAAACGCCAACCTCCCTGTCGCCGAGGAGTCTAGACGCAGGGAGGCGGCATTGGGTAGCCCGGAATACCTCAGGCGTGGCGTAGGTCGGCCACGCCTCCTTCGATGAGGGGGATAGCTTCGTGGCCGAGCGTCCGGAGGAAGCTGGCCGCCATTGTGGCCCGCTGGCCGCTGGCGCAGACAACGAGCGACTTGCCCTTCGGCGCGTCCTTCGCCCAGCGTGTGATGTCCTCGAGCGGGTGCTGGAGCGCGCCGGGCAGCGGGTCGGACGCGAGTTCGTTGCGGTACCGAACGTCGAGCACGGGCATCCTGCCGACGCGGAGAATCTCGGCGGCCTCCTGGGTGTAGACGGCGGGCAGGCTAGCTGTTTCGAAGCCGGCGTCGAGCCAGCGCTGGAACGGCAGGTATCCGCGGACCTTTTCGTAGCCGATGCGGAAGAGGTCGGTGGTCACGCGGCGGGCCTGCTCTTCGTCGTACGTGAGGAGCGCGAGGGGAGTGTTGAACGGCAGGAGCCAGCTCACGTAGGCGAGCATCGCGCCGCTCTCCTCGATTTCAAGCGCGCCGGGGACCGATGCACGAGCGAAGTCGTCCCGTGCTCGTACATCGACCAGGCGCTGGGCCCAGGCGAACTCGCGTACGGCTTCGGGGTGCAGGAGGGGCGGCACGGGTGGTTCGCCGAACACTTCGGCGCCGCGGCGGTTAATGGGCGCCATGTGCCGGTAGTACGCGGGAATCGGGCCGGGGTCGGCGAGATGAAGCGACCGGAAGATCTCGTACGTTTGGCTGGCGAGCACCGGGTTCCGTTCGAGTTCGACCGACAGTGGGGCACGCCGGTCAGCGCCGATGGAGGCGCTGCTACAGAACGACCCGGCGCCGTGCGTCGGCAGCACCTCCGCGGACGGGTCAAGCATTTCGCTCAACCGTCGAGCGGTCTCCCACTGGAGGCGAGTGAGCGTCTCGGTATGGTCAGGCCCGAGGAGGTCGGTGCGGCCGGCGGCGGCCATGAGGATGGCGCCACCGGTGAACGCACCAGCAATCTTCCCGTCCTCGTCGATCGCCAGGTATGCGGTGTGTTCGTAGGTGTGGCCCGGGGCATGGACGGCGCGCAGGCGAATGCCGCCGAAGGCCACCTCCTCGCCATCGCGGATGGGCCGGTGGGGAAACTCAAGTTTTGCCTCGGCGGGGGCGATGATTTGCGCGCCCCGAGCGGCCAGTTCCGGGCCGCCCGAGATGTAGTCGTTGTGGACGTGCGTCTCGAAGACGTAGCGGATTTCGGCGCCTGCTGCGCTGGCCGCTTCGACGAACGGCCGCACGTCGCGCTGCGGGTCGATGACGGCTGCTTCGCTACCGGCAATTACCAGGTATGAGGCATCGCCCAGCGAGTCGACGACGAACTGTTGTATTCTCATGGTGCACTCCTTACCGCTACGCAACTGGCGCTGCCCGCCGGAGGTTGGGTGATGGAGATCGAATGGGTACTCGCGCTGGTCATCCTGGCGGGGATGATTGGGCTCGGCCTCTTCCTCGCGTTCTTCGGCACCTTTCTCGAGTGAGATTCCGGCCATTGGGGTTTGTTCCAGCTTAGGGGAAGGCGGGTGCCCCCTGGCAGCCCCTAAGGCCGGGATTTTGATGGCCCGGAGACCGGACTCCTGACCTTTCGTAAACGGCCGAGTGTGACCAAAGCGGAAGGGCCGGTAAGGTACGGTCGTGGCTTCACGACGAGGAACGCGGCCAGCTGGAGCGATGGCCGCGAACGAAGAGCGTTGGCGTCCGTGGTTCTTCATCGCCCTGGTAGCTGCCGGGGCGAGCGTGTTTGTGTTCCTGGCGGTGCTGTTCGGCGCGTGCAACGGGAATGACGATGGCCCGGCGAACGGCGCGATCGACGCGATAACGCCGACACCCACAGCCACGCCGACTCCCGATGAAACTCCTGCGACGGAAGAGCCGGCGACCGAAGAAACGGAGGAGCCCGCACCGACAGCTCCCGATAATGGTGGCGGGAGGCTGCTGGTGTGCGGGGACATCATGGCGCCGCTTAACAAAGAGAACGCGCTGCCGTCTGACTGCGAGCCGGACGACCTGGTGCCTATCCCGGCGGAGCGAACTGCAGTCGGGACGCAGTACATGCGCGTCGCGGCACGGGATGCACTGCTGGAACTGATGGAGGCGGCCGCGGAAGACGGGTTCGATCTCTACGCGGTGAGCGCCTATCGCAGCTACGAAGGCCAGGTCGCGGCGTATAACTCGAACCTGGCGGCCTGCGGCGGCGACCGCGCCTGCGCGGACCGGATCAGCGCGCATCCCGGCCACAGCGAACACCAACTCGGCACAACGGTGGACGTCTCGAGTCCAAGCGCCGGGTTCGGGCTGGAGAGCTTCGTTGGGACAGAGGAGGCGGCCTGGTTGGAGGCGAACGCGTGGCGCTTCGGGTTTGTGGTCTCCTACCCCGAGGGCAAGGAACACATCACCGGGTACGCGTACGAACCGTGGCACATCCGCTGGATCGGGCGCGAAGAAGCGCGGCGCGTGCACGAAAGCGGCCTCACGCTCCACGAATACCTGGCGAGGAACCGCTAGCGCCGGCTAGTACGCGTAGCGATGCAGCTTGAGCGCTTCGAGCGCGCGGGCGCTGGCGTTCAACACGCCGAAGGCGGGCGCCACCTCTTCGAGCGCACGCAACACGGGCCGGGCCGCGGGCGGAAGCACGCCTGCGCGGGACATGTCATATAGCACGTGATGTGCGCCTTCCCGTAGCCAGGCCGACTCGGAGTGATGGAGCAATTCGTGCAGGAGCGCGTCGAGGCCAACGAGCCCGCAGCGAGCGAGGGCATCGGCGGCCATCCATCGGACGCCACCGTCGTTGTCGACGAGCGCTTGCACCAGCGCCGGAGCAGCATCGGGGATATCGAGCTCGCCGAGGGCCTTCGCGGCTTCCCAGCGGGCGCTGGGGTGCGGGTCGGACAGGAGCGCCGTGAGGTAGGGCAGGGCCGCCGGACCGAGACCGACGAGGTCCTCGCGGGCCCTTCGGGCGGTTGCGGCATCGGGGCTGTGCAACTGGTCGATAAGGCTGGCAGGCGTCTGGGTCCCGCCGGGTTCGGCGTCGGCAACCATTGCGAAGCTCCTCTCGGGCCTGTGGCCCCCTGGTGCCGGGACACCACGCGACCGCGCGTGGCGCAAACCGACCGTGCGACATTTCGTTATGTACATCATAGCCCCGGGCACAAGGGCGCCCGAACGTAGGCGAATGAAGTGGTACGCTCGCGGAGAACTTCCAGAAAGCAGGGGAACTTCATGGCCCGAAAGAAGGTGACGATCGTCGGCGCGGGCGCGACCGGCGGCGCGATGGCCCAGCGGCTCATCGAACGTGATATCTGCGATGTGGTCCTGCAGGATGACCCGCAGTTCGCGGGGACCATGCACTTCGGGAAGGCGCTCGACGAGTCGCAGGCGGCTCCGTGGGTTGGGTTCAACCACCGGATCTATGCAACGGACGGCTGGGAAGAGACGGCGGATTCGGACGTCGTCATCCTGACGGCGGGGGCGCCGCGAAAGCCGGGCATGAGCCGGGAGGAACTGCTCAACGGCAATGCGGCAATCGTCCGCGCGAAGGCGGCAGAGGCTGCGAAGGCGTCGCCGAACGCGGTGATGATCGTCTTCTCGAACCCGATGGACGCGATGTGCCACGTTGCGATGAAGGCGAGCGGCTTCCCGCGAGAGCGGGTGATCGGCCAGGGCGGCGCGCTCGACAGCGCGCGCTACCGCTACTTCATCGCGGATGCGCTCGGCGTTTCGCCGCTCGACGTGCACGGCTATGTGATCGGCGGCCACACCGACACGACGATGGTGCCGGTCGTGTCGCAAACTCGCGTCGGTGGTGTCCCGCTGACCGACCTCCTGCCTGCGGACAAGGTCGAGGAGATCGTGAAGCGGGCGATGCGTGGCGGCGCTGAAATCGGCGAGCTGATGAAGGTGAGTTCGGCATACTACGCGCCCTCGGCGGGGACCATCGCGATGGTGGAAGCGGTCCTTCTCGACCAGCGGCGGCTGATCCCGTGCTCGGTGTACCACCAGGGCGAGTACGGCATCCACGATGTGTTCTCGGGGACCGTGTGCCAGCTCGGCGAAGGCGGGATTCAGCGGACGTTCGAACTGCCGCTGACCGACGACGAGCGGCAGAAGGTGATTGCGGCGGCCGAGGCGACCAAGGAACTGGTTAAGCTGATCAACGATTAAGGGCCGCGGGCCTGCTACAATAGAGGCCGGCAGACGGGAACTTCTGCCGGTCTCTTTGCGTTTTCTTCTCGGAAGGCTCCCCGGGAGGTGCCAGGGGGGCTTGACACAGTATGCTATCATAACGATAGGTAGCGGGCGCCAACTGCGTCGGGCGTGGAAGCCGACGCGATGTTCGAGCACTGGATTTGGCCACAGTTACAGTAGCGAGTTCAGCCGCTGAACCGGGCAGCCGTAGATGACGGTAGTGCCACACTTCTTGGCGCCGCTCCAAAGGGTACTAAGCGCATGACTCAAGGTGCTGAAAAGCTCGACGGCTTCGATCGAAGCCAGTCCGAGCGTCCGCAACGCGGTTCGAAGCCCCGCCGCTATACGGTGCCGTGCTCTGCATGTGACCAACCGGCGACGATCAGCTTCGAACCCAAGCCCGGTGAGCCGGTGTATTGCAACGAATGCTTCCAGCCGCAACCGAAAAATATTCGACTGGACGCCCGCACGCCGCTCTTCCCCATGCGGGGGAACGGGCAACAGCGAACGAGCCGCGGGGGCTGGAATAAGGGCCGTTCGCTGGAAGGCGGCAACGGATCCCGCAAGCACCGGGGCCGCCGTTAACTCAACAAGAACGCACGGCAGCTGCGCGGGAAGGGACTGCCGAGTGCGCGTCCGGTACATGCTGCCGGGTTTCCCGCAGGAACTTTGGATTCCGTGGTGAGTGGGTGGCCTCCGACCGCCCCGGAATGGCGAAGTTCGACGCTAGAACGAACGTGGGCCTTCCGCAGATCGGAGGCAAAAGGGGGCGCCGCGGGCGCTGGAGGAACGGTTATGACAAATGACGTGTTGACTCGGAATCGTCGGTCCGACGATATCGAGCCCGAAGCAATCGAGTGGGCCGCAGATGAAGATGAAGACCTCGAGGAGGACGAGGACTTCCTCGAGGAGGTGGAGGAGCGCGTCCAGGCTCGGCGCATGGACGTGGAGCGCGGGGACCACATCGAAGACTCGGTGCGGATGTACCTGCGCGAGATCGGCGAGGTCTACCTCCTGACCGCCGACGACGAGAAGCGGCTCGCACGGCAAATGGAAGAGCGCGACCACCTCGAGGCAATCGAGGCGGCATATGTTGATGCGTACGGCCAGCAGCCGACCGGCGCGCGGGTGGCCTACGCGCTGCTCGAGCAGTGGGCCGAACTGCAGGATGTGTACGACATCGCACGGGAGCGTGCCGGCGTCGACGCCGGTGTGCTCGAGACGACCGCCGACGAGCGCTTCCGCGACCTGGTGGACGGCCAGCTCGACCCGGGCCTTCACGAGGACGTGAAGTCGAAGCTGGGTTGGGATGACGACAAGGCGCGCGAAGCGATCTTCAAGGTCTCGACGATCACGCACATCCTCGAGCCCAGCATCCTCGAGCGCATGGCCGAGGTGGCCGGTGGCGAGGAGCGGCTCGTGCCGCCCGCCGAGGGTGTCCTCGAGGCGCTGAGCGAGATCGAGCCGGAGCTGCGGCGGCACTTCGCGGTGCTGAAGAGCACTGGCGACCGCGCCGAGAAGCACCTGACGGAGGCGAACCTCCGGCTGGTGGTTTCGGTGGCGAAGAAGTACGTCGGCCGTGGCATGGGTCTCCTCGACCTCGTGCAGGAAGGGAACCTTGGCCTCATCCGCGCGGTGGAGAAGTTCGACTACCGCAAGGGCTTCAAGTTCTCGACCTACGCGACGTGGTGGATTCGCCAGGCGATCAGCCGGGCGATTGCCGACCAGTCCCGGACCATCCGGATCCCGGTGCACATGGTCGAGACGATGAACAAGATGGCCCGTGTGAAGCGGCGGCTCATCCAGGAGCGTGGCCGGGAGCCCACCGCCGAGGAGATTTCCGCGGCGATGATGGAGTTCGGCAAGCTCGAGGGTGGCCCGTTTACGCCGGAGCGGGTGCGCGAGATTGAGCGAATGGTGCGCGAGCCCGTTTCGCTCGACCTGCCCATCGGCGACGAGGAGGACAGCTTCCTCGGCGACTTCATCGCGGACGCCGATGCGCCGGCACCGACGGACATCGCGACGCAGCAGCTCATGAAGGAGCAGGTGACCGATCTCCTCGCGACGTTGAACGCGCGGGAACGGCGCGTGGTCGAGCTCCGCTTCGGCCTCACCGACGGCCGGAGCCGGACGCTGGACGAGGTCGGCAAGGAGTTCGGGCTGACGCGGGAGCGGATCCGCCAGATCGAAGGCGGTGCGCTGCGGAAGCTTCGCCACCCGGCGCAGCTCGAGCGGCTCCGCGACTACCTGAACTAACAGCCAAAGGGCTCGACGAAGGCCCGGGCGTACTGCCCGGGCCTTTTTTCGTGCCCTAGACAGCGAACGTGCGCTCGGCGAGGGGGTGGCCGATCTCGGCGAGCAGTTCGAGGGTGGCGGCCACGACCTCGCGGGGTTCGATGCGCCGGAGGCAGGCATGGTGGCCTTCGGGACACACGCTGCGGAGGCAGTTCCGGCATGGCACGTCGTGCATAACAACGCGATTCGGTACACCCCAGGGCGTGTGCTGCGGGTTGGTGAGCGCGTAGATATCGACGACCGGCGTGCCTACGGCGGCCGCGAGATGCACCGGCCCGGTGTTGTTCGCAAGGAGCAGCGGCGCGCAGGCGAGCACTCCCGCAAGCGCCGGGACGTCGAGCCTGCCAGCGAGCGAGACGGTCGGGGTGCGCGATTCGCGCGCGATGCGCGTGCAGAGTTCGCGCTCGGCGGCGTCTCCGGTGAGCACGAGCTGGAGGCCGAGCCGCGAGAGGTCCCGCACGACGCGCGCGAAGTACTCGGGCGGGTACCGGCGGCTCTCGGCGGTTGCGCCGGGGTGGACGGCGATCCACGGCCCGTCAAGGTCGACCCCTTCGGCGGCGAGAAGTGCGGCCGCGCTGGCGATGGCACCGGGCGGCACCGCGACCGACATGCGTTCGTCGACGGCATGGGCCCCGACGGCAGCGACGAGGTCGAGCTGGCGCCGAACTTCGTGGCGGAACCCGGACGCCGGCTCGGTGTCCAGGACCCAGTCGGTCAGGAGCTGGTACGGGTTTTCGCGGCAGTGCGCGAGCCGGAGCGGGATGTCGGCGAGGTAGCAGAGCATCGCGGCAGGAAGCGGGTTCTGCGTACAGACGGTGAAGATGACCGCGCCGTCGAACCTGCGGTGCGCGAGTTCGGCGACCAGCTCGAACTCCGGGGCGCTGTCGTAGCGGGCGGGGGTGTGCTTCATCCACGGCGGGTCGTAGACCAGCACATCGTCGATCTCCGGGACGAGACTCGCAGCGCTGGCGCCAGCCTTGGAGGTGAGCAGCGTGATTCGCCGCCCGGGCACGGCCTGCTTCAGCGCCCGGATCGCGGGCGTGGTCATCAGCACATCGCCGAGCGAATCGAGCCGAATGCAGAGCAGGTTCCGGGCCTCAATCCAGCGGTGCGCGCTCACTGCGAGAACTCCTTTCGCGTGCCAGTCGATTCCGATGCGGTGGCGGAGCCTGGCGGATGCGGTCGATGATGCCGGTGGTCGAACGGTCTTCAACGAAGGGGAGGATGTGAACTTCGCCTCCGAGGCTGCGGACGAGCGGCGCTTCGGGAAGGCTCTCCTCGGTGTAGTCGCCGCCCTTCACGTAGAGGTCGGGGCGAATGAGCCGGATGATTTCGGCGGGGGTGTCCTCTTCGAACGGCACCACGTGGTCGACGCAGGAAAGCGCGGCGAGCACCCGTGCGCGGTCTTCGAGCGTGTTGATCGGGCGTTCGGGACCTTTCAGTCGCCGGACGGAGGCGTCGCTGTTCAGGCCGACCACGAGGACATCGTCGATGCCACGGGCGCGGTTCAGGTACGTGATGTGCCCGGAGTGAAGGATGTCGAAGCAGCCGTTAGTGAAGACGATGCGGCGGCCCTGCTGGCGTAACGTCTCGATGCGTGAGGTGAGCGCGGCCCGGTCGCCGATAAATTTCCCGTCAGAGGTGAGGAAGTCGCGGAGTTCGCCGGCCGTGCAGGCGGCCGTCGCCTCCTTCCCGACGACGACGGACGCGGCTGCGGTCGCAAGTTCTGCGGCGGGGGCGGTTGCGGCGCCGGCGGCGAGTGCGAGCGCGAAGGCAGCGCTGAAGGTATCGCCGGCGCCGGCGACGCGGGCGTTGCGTGTCGCCTTCGCGGCCGTTCGAAGCGGAGATGCTCCTTCTTCGAAGACGAGCGCGCCATCGCGGTCGAGCGTCACGGCCGCGACCCGGGCGCCGGTGCGTTCGAGGACCTCCGAACCTCGAGTAAGCAGGGCCTCGGATCGAGAGAACGCGGCAATCTGCGGCAGCGCGAGAAGGCCGGCGACCTCCTCGAAGTTCGGTTTCACGGCGGTCGGCCGGAGCGCGCGGTAATCGGGGAGCCTGCGCGCGTCGACGAGCAGGACGGACGGCGACTGCTGCTGCAGGCGGCCGAGTTCGGCAATGACGCGCGGCGTCATGATCCCGTAGGCGTAGTCGGAGACCACCACGGCGTGTACCGCGGGGTAAATGCTCGCGAGACGGGCGACGAGCGCCTCCTCGGTTGCGGGGGCGACAGGCCGGGTGTCGCCCTGGTCGAAGCGCACCACCATCTGGCCCTCCGCGAGGACGCGGTGCTTCGCAAGGGTCCGGCGGCCGGGTTCGACGAGCAGGTGCTCCCCGCTGATGCCCGCGGCGGTAAGCGCACGAGCCAGGAGTTGCCCTTCGGCGTCGTCGCCGACCACCGAGAGGAAGGCGACGCCGGCCCCAAGGCCAGCCGCGTTCACCGCGGTGTTCGCGGCGCCACCCGGCACGTCGACGCGGCGCGCGAGGTCGACGACGGGCACCGGGGCTTCGCGGCAGAGGCGGCCACTCGGGCCGTCGAGGTAGCTGTCGAGCATAGCCTCGCCGAGCACAAGGACACGCAGGTGGCGGAAGGCTTCAAGAATCGGGACGAGCGAGGAGGACATCTACCCCTCCTTGTGCAGGGGAACGACCGCGTCGGCGGAGGCCAGGATGCGTTCGGCGGCGATGGCGAAGTTGGGAGCGACTTCGTGGGGCGTTCGCATCGCCGGGAGGTGCCACTCGGTCTCGTGGCCGTTGTCGAGGAGGACGGTGCGGCAACCGGCGCGCCGTCCGGCTTCGATGTCGTGCAGGATGTCGCCGATGAGCCACGAACGCCGGAGGTCGATCTCGAGGTCCGTGGCGGCGCGGTGAAGCATGCCGGGCATCGGCTTCCTGCAGAGGCAGTGCACGCTGAAGGCGGGCACGGTGCCGCCGGGATGGTGCGGGCAGTAGTAGAAGCCATCGAGGTCGACGCCCTCCGCGTGCAGCATCGCCCGGATGCGCTGTTCGACCACGGCCAGGGCGACCTCCTCGAAGTAGCCGCGTGCGACACCGGACTGGTTCGAAACCACGACGAGGAGGTAGCCCGCCCGCTGCAATCGCCGCAGGCCAGTGGCCGCCCCCGGCTGGAGAACGATTCGCGCCGGGTCGACGTTGTACGGCACGTCCTCGATGAGGGTCCCATCTTTGTCGACGAAGACTGTTCGCCGGCTCATGGCCACGATGTCTCTCGAACCGGGAGCACCGTCACTTCGGGGATGACGGTGCCGGTGGGCTGCGAAAGGACGAAGCGGATCGTCTCCGCGACGTTGCGTGGGTCCTGGAGCGTCTCGACGTCGATATCGGGGAAGCGGTCGAGCAGGAAGGGCGTTCGCATGCCCCCCGTGACGATGGCGGTAACGCCAATGTTGTGCTCGCGCCCCTCCACATGGAGCGCGTGGCTGAGCCCGAGAAGGCCCCACTTGCTCGCGTGGTAGGCGGAGGCGTTCGCCCACGCCCGCTTCGCCGCCGTGGAGATGATGTTCACGATGTGACCACCGCCCTGGTGCTTCATCTCCGCGAATGCCAGCCGCGAGAGCAGAAACGGGCCGCGCAGGTTGGTGTCGAGCACGCGATCGATGTCCTCGACCGAGAGTTCGTCGACCGGGAGGGTGACATCGGTGCCGGCGTTGTTGACCAGGATGTCGAGGCGGCCGCAGGTGGTGGTGATAGCGTCGATGGCACTCTCGACGCTGGCGGCGTCGCGAACATCGAGGGTGAGCGGCAGGTGGCCGCCACTGCGTTCCTCCAGCCCTCGAGCGACCCGCTCGGCGGCTTCCGGTCGAAGGTCGGCGACGACCACCCGGGCGCCAGCCTCCGCGAGGATCTCGCTTGTCGCTGCGCCGAGACCACTCCCTCCGCCGGTCACGAAGGCGACTTTGCCCGCCAACGGTTTGACGCCGCTCGCAGAGAAGACATTTTCGATGGTGGTCATGCGACTACCTCCTGTACCAGGCCCACGCGCCGCCTCCGGGACGAGCGCCGGCCGTGAGCGTTCGCGCTGCTTCGCGTCTCGGAGTAGGCGAGGCGGCGTTCGACCAGGTCGCAGATGAGGTGGACGAGCACGATCTGGACTTCCTGGACGTGCTGGGTATCGGACGATGGGACGAGCAACGGGATGTCGCAGAGCGGCAGACACTCGCCGCCGGAGCCGCCGAGAAGCCCGATGGTTCGAATCCCGCGAGTGCGGGCGGCTTCGAAGGCGCGCACGAGGTTCTGGGAGCGCCCGCTGGTGCTGATGCCGATCAGCACATCGCCGGGGCTGCCGAGCGCTTCGATCTGCCGTTCGAACACCGACTCGTAGCTCGCATCGTTCGCCCATGCGGTGAGGAAGGCGGTGTCGGCCGTGAGCGCCATCGCGGGCAGGCCGGGCCGGTCGGCTTTGAACCGGCCGACGAACTCGCAGGCGAAGTGCTGGGCGTCGGCGGCGCTTCCCCCGTTCCCACAGGTGAGCACCTTCCCGCCTCGCCCGAAACAATTCGCGACAGCCTGCACAGCTTCGAGGAGCGGGGTGCGCAGGACATGCCGGGATTCGTTCATGGCTTCGATGGCGTCGCGGAAGGCGTCGTCGATGACCGTGAGCTCGGCGCCGAGGTCCCGGCCAACACGCTCGCTGCCGGCGAGCACCTCCTCGTAGAGCGCAGCGACAGCGTTGCCGATGTGCCGCCACGAGAAGAGATCGTGCACCCGCCGGATGCCCTGGCAGCCGAGCGAGGTGAGCAGTTCGCGGTGGCGGAACAGGTGGATCAGCCGGTCGGCGAGGGCGTGCTCATCGCGCGGCGGGATGAGATAGCCGGTCTCGCCGTCGCGAACGGTGAACTTGATGCCACCGACGTTCGAGCCGACGACTGGCGTCCCGCAGGCCATCGCTTCGAGTGGGGTGATGCCGAATGGTTCATACCAGGGGAGCGTCACGAACACATCGGCGGCGCTGTAATAGGTCTTCAGGTCCTCGCGGTTCTTGCGGCCGGCGAAACGCACGCGGTCGGCGACCGCGCACTCCTCGGCGATGGCCTGGAGGCGCCCGATTTCGGGCGTCGCCGCGGGGTCGGGGTCTTCGCTGTCGCCGCCCACGAGAACGAGGCGGGCGGGGGCGGGATCGCGGGCGAGCATCCGCGCGAAGCCGCGGATCGCGGTTTCGACACCCTTGCGGGGCACCATTCGCGTGACCTGCAGGATGACCCGCTCCTCCGGGTCCAAACCGAGCTGGGCGCGTGCGAGCGGCTTCGCGGTCGGCCACATCTCCTCACTGTCGAAGCCGCAGGGGATGATGGTGAGCTTCGCCGGGTCGGCACGGTAGAGGACGATCAGGTCCTCCTGCTCCTGCGGGCATTCGGCGATGATCCGGTCGGCCTCGGCGACGATGCGGTCTTCTTCCGCGAAACGTTGGTCGGGGAAGCCGTCGGCGTCGCCCTGGTAGAGGCGGCGCACGCGGCCGAGCGCGTGGAACGTCATGACAAACGGGATGCCGAGGTCGCGCTTCAGGTTCGCGGCGACAAACCCGGACATCCAGAAGTTCGCGTGCACGAGGTCGTAGTCCTGCCGTTCGGAACGGAAGAAATGGCGCGTCCACTCGGTGAACTGCGGCATGTACGGGTAGAGGTCTTCCTTGGGTACGAACTCAGGCGGGCCGGCGGGGACGTGGATGACGCGCACCCCGGGCAGCCAGCGCGTGACCTCCTCCTGATCACGTGAGCTCCGCCGAGTAAACACGTCCACGAGGTAGCCGGAGTTCGCGAGCCGCCGGGCGAGCTGGGCGACGTAGACGTTCTGGCCACCCGCGTCGACGCCGCCGAGCGTGTCGAGGGGTGACGCGTGCTCCGAGATGAGCGCGATCTTTCGTTTCATGCAGCCCCTCCCCCGGCGGCGGGTACCAGCGCACGGGTGCGCCTCCCGGTGACCAGTGCGAACGCGTCGTCCCAGTCGCGGGCGAAGCGGTGGATGTTGAAGCGGTCGAGTGCTTCGCGGCGAGCGCCCTGGCCCAGGCGGCGTGCCTCGGCCGGGTCTTCGAGCAGTTCGCGCATGGTTTCGATGAGCCGGGGCACGCGCGTGTCGAGGTAGCCCGACTCACCGTTACGTACGACACTGACCATTTCGGTGGTGGCGAGCCCGACGATCGGAAGCCCGGCCATCATTGCTTCGCACACGGCGAGGCCGAGGCTCGTGTAGCGAATCGGGTTAAAGAAGAAGCGGTAGCGGCCTGTGAAGGCAGGGAGGTTCGCGTGGGGCACTTCGCCGAGGCCACCGGCTTCACGCGAACCCATGCCGACAAGATCAACAGGCACGCGGGACCGAACGTGCTCGAAGACGTCGGCGCCCAGCCGCCGGCCGCGCTGGTGCATGTTGTTCACCACCGTGACGCCCCGTTCGAGGTCGCCGTGGTACGCGAACCCGGGGTCGGGCACACCGTGCTCGATGACGGCGACGGGCGTCCGCCCGCTGTCCCACATGAGCGCGTTGAAAGCGGTCACGTGGACGAGAAGGACTTCGGGGTCGTCGACGGGGTGGCGGGTGTCCGTGGGCTCCTCGCGCGGGGGATCGTGCTCGAGGAAGATGCGCGGGAGCCGAAGCTGTTCGGGCGAAAGCAGTTCGTGCTGGTCGAGCTCGTAGTTGCTTCGCGACTGGTAGAGGATGCAGTCGAACGCGAGGTTGCGAACCGCCTCGGCCGGGACTTCATGAACGTTCGGCGGCCACGGGAACGTGCCCGTCCTGCCGCCGTAGCCTTCCGGCCGGCCCGGCTTCACGGGGAGATAGAACTCGGCACGGGCGTGCGAGAGGTAGTAGAGATACGAGCCGTGGACGTGCCAGCTAAGAACGCGGGGAGCCGTGGTCATGACAACGCCACCTCCTCAGGTCCGAGGCGTGTTGGAGCGACCGGAGCCGCGGTTTCGAGCAGGCGAAGCGCCTCCCCGGCGACGGTGACCGGGTCGATGTCGAGACACTCCTTGTCGTAGGGACAGGTGAAGGCGAAGCAGGGGCTGCATGCCGTTGGGTTTCGCAGGAGGACCGCCGGCGAGTGGCGCGGTCGCCACTGCTCCTCGAACTCGGTGCCGGAATAGAGCACCACCTGCGGACGAAGGAACGCGTCCGCAAGGTGCAGCGGTCCGGAATTGTTCGTGATGACGAGCGAGGCCGTGCGGATTACCGCCGCGAGTCCCGGTACAGACGTCTTCCCGATGAGGGAGATGACCGCGCCACCGGGTACCGCGTTGATGATCTCGCGAGCAGCAGCGGCATCCGCCGTCGTGCCCACGATCACGATCGGGACGGATATCGCCGCAGAGAGAAGCCGTGCTGCTTCGGCGAAGCGGGACGCGTCGTAGCGGCGGGCATCGCAACTCGCGCCGGGGGCCAGCGCCACGAACTGGGAGCCGGCGCCCACCCCCGCGGCGGCGAGCAGTTCGGTGGCGGTGGCGGCGTCGGACGGTGGGATATGCAACTCCATCCGGGTGCCGTCCGCCGGGATCCCGGCGGACGCGAGCAGGTGGAGGTTGCGGTCGACCTGGTGCACGTGGTCGGGGAGCGGAGGTGCAGCGACCGTCAGCACCGAACCGCCGAACTCCTTCGACTCGCCAAAGCGATGCGGGATGCCCGCGAGACAACAGGCGTACGCGGGCGGGAAGGGCGACTGCGAGAAGCTCGTGAAGACGAATGCCGCGTCGAACCCGCGCGAAGCCAGGTTGGCGATGAACGCCTGTTCCGAGGCCGGATCGAACGGAAGGGCGCCCGAGACATCCTGCCAGGAAGCACGGTGCACGATGGTGTCGTCGACCCACGGGAGCATCGGGGCGACGCTCGCGCCCGCCTTCGAACAGAGCAGCGTGATGTGCGCGCCCGGGTAGGTCTTGCGAAGCGCACGGAGCGCCGGGGTCAGCATCACGACATCGCCAACGTTGTCGAGCCGGACAACGAGAATCCGCTGGTAACGCAGGTCAGGCATGGACGGCCTCCGCGCCGAGGCGGGCGAGCGTTGCCTGCACCACGAGGTCCAAAGACGTCCCGTTCCGGGCATCGATGACGGTATGGAGGGCGGGATCGCCCGGGGCCCAGCGCGCCGGGTCGGACGCGGAGTAGATGACCACGCTCGGCACTCGAAGGGCCGAGGCAAGGTGAGCCACGCCGGTGTCGTTCGAAACGAGGAGTTTCGCCCGCGAAAGCAGCGCCGCGAGCGCGCCGAGCGAGGTCTTCCCTGCGAGGTCGAGCGCAGGAGCGCCCATCGCGCGGGCGACTGCATCCGTGACCGGGCGCTCGGACGCGGTGCCGGTGATACAGACGTCGAATCCGTGGCGTGTGAGTTCACTCCCGACGGCGGCGAAGGCAGCCGGGGGCCAGCGGCGGTCCGCGGCCCGGGCGCCGGGGTGAAGGACGACGAGGCGGTTCGTTCGCAGGCCGGGAGCGGCACGGTCGAGGGCCCAGTAGTCGGCCTCGATGAGCGGGAACTCGAGGCGGCGGTCGTGCACAGGCACGCCGAGTGCTTCGACCAGGGCGACGAGGCGTTCGACTTCCGGGAAGTTGTCGGGATAGGGCAGCGAGATGCCGGGCCGCCAGCCATTCGGCGACACGAACCCGGCGAGGTTCCGAGCGCCGAACAGCGCCACAATCGGGTTCGTGACTTCGCCCGAACCATGAAGCTGGATCGCCAGGTCGAAGCGGCGGGCCGTCACCTCGGCGAGGAAGTCCGGCCAGGCGGCGATGTCCGGCTCGCGCTCAGGGAGGGCCGGGTGGCCGGGGAAGGGAATGAAGCCATCGAGCAGGTGGCCGAAGCGTCGGGCGAACTCCTCGGCCCAGGGGAGGCCGATAAGCGTGATCTCCGCGCGGGGGACGGCGTGCCGTAGCGCTCGCAGGGCGGGAACGGCAACGAGCAGGTCGCCGAGCTGGAGGGCGCGGAAGACCGCGATCCGGCGTGCGGTCTCGAGCTGGGCGTCCTGTCGGTGCATTCGCCACTCCAGCCGGCCCGCGCCCTTGCGTCGAGGCCTGCAGGCCAGCGTAGGGACGGCGCTATCCGCCAGCGCTTACGCGGGTGGGAGAGCAGCTAAAGGAGGCGTCGCAAAGAAGTAGTAGAAGCGCCCGCAGCCCGAGATTTGTGGTAGGCGCCGAATGCCTCGGCCGCCCCAAAGCATGCTTCTGTTAGCGCGTTCGAGCCGCCCGGAGCATCGGCGTGAGGGGTACGAACCTAAGGTTGAATCCGAAGGAGGGCACGCACATGGCGTCGATCACCAAGTCCATCGAAGTCCACGTACCGGTCCGGACGGCATACAACCAGTGGACGCAATTCGAGCAGTTCCCACAGTTCATGGAGGGCGTGAAGGAGGTGCGACAGGTCGATGACACGCACCTGCTCTGGCACGCGGAAGTGGGCGGAATGGACCAGGAGTGGGAAGCGGAGATCACGGAGCAGACGCCGGACCAGCGCATCGCCTGGTACTCGGTTTCCGGGTCGGAGAACGCAGGGGTCGTGACGTTCCATTACATCTCGCCCGACGTCACTCGCGTGACGCTGCAGATGGACTACGACCCGGAAGGGTTGTTGGAAACCATCGGCGATGTGCTCGGGTTCATGTCGCGCAGGGTCCAGGGCGACCTCGAGCGGTTCAAGGAGTTCATCGAGGCGCGCGGAAGCGAGACCGGCGGCTGGCGGGGCCAGGTGAGGCGCAACTAGCGGTCGCGGTCGTCGCGGACGCGAACGGCGATGGGCTGGAACCCGAGGCGCGCAGCGCGGGCGAACTCCTGCTCTTCGAACGTGCGCACCAGGAGGGGCCCCGGAAGCTCCGCCAAAGCTCCGTCGCGGATGAAATCAAGGAGTTTCGCGAGCAATCGGAGTGCCATTAGAGAGCACGTTGGCGCGTACAACGAGCGGCGACAAGGTTAAGTTACTGTCCGGGGTGCCGTTGTGATGGAAATGTGACGGGGTCGAAAGGGAACGCGAGAGAGGCGCGATAGAGCGCGACCTACCCTTGGCCTTGCCGAGGGAGGAGCACGAACGCCGGACCAAAGGACCAGGGGCCGGAGGCAGAGGCTTCCAGGTACCGGTGATGTAGAAAGGGGTTCCGGTGATGGATCGAAAGGCCGACGACAACCGCACGCGCGAGCGCGAACAGCTGGAACAAACGAAACAAGAGAACGCGCAGGCGATGGAGCACACCCCGCCCGTGTGGGTCGTCGACATGCGGTCGCACCGGGTCGTTCGCCGGCGTGTACCGCGACGGCAGGGAGCGGTCCATTCCGAGCGATAGCGAGCGGGACAGCATTTCCCCGGCACGGTCTCGGGAGCGTAGGGTATTTAACGACCTATGAGTTCACGCCGCTACGCTCCGCCGGTGGCGACCTACCGGCTGCAACTCCACGCCGGGTTTGGCTTCGCCGACGCCGCGCGAATCGTGCCGTACCTCGAACAGCTCGGGGTATCGCACCTGTACATTTCCCCGATCTTTAAGGCGCGACCGGGTAGCACCCACGGCTATGACGTCGTCGACCACAACCAGGTGAACCCGGCGCTGGGCGGGCTCGCCGGGCTGTACGAGCTGAGCGAAGAACTCCGGCGCCGCGACATGGGACTGATCCTCGACATCGTGCCGAACCACGTCGGGGTCGGCGCCGAGAACCCGTGGTGGCGCGATGTGCTCCGGTTCGGGCAGGGCTCGAAGTACGCGGGCTACTTCGACATCGACTGGGAAGCACAACCCCAGATGCCGTCCGGCGTGTTGGTGGTTCCGATCCTGGGGAAACCGTTCGGACGGGCGCTCGAGGAAGGCGAACTTCGGCTCGACTTCGACGACGGCGAGGTCGTGGTTCGCTATTGGGAACACGTGCTGCCGATTTCGCCGCAGAGCTACGGGCGGGTCTTCGGGTTGCCGCCTGTGGAGTTGCGAGACGAGGTGAACGACCCGGCTGCGTTCGCCATGCTGGTGGACCTGCTCGACGAATTACCGCGGGCCGACCCCGAGCGGGCTTCGCTCCTGCTCGGGCGCTTTCGCGACATCATCCGAAGCGACCCGGCGATCGAAGCGTACCTGCGGCGGTGCCTCGATGAGCTCAACGGTACCAAGGGCGATCCCTCGAGCTTCGACCGGCTCGAGGAGCTGTTGCTCGAGCAGCACTACCGGCTCGCTGATTGGCGCGTGTCGGGCGAGGAGCTGAACTACCGGCGCTTCTTCGACGTCAACGACCTCGCGGGCATCCGGGTTGAGCGAGAGGACGTCTTCGAGACCGTGCACCAGCTGCTGTTCCAGCTCGTCGAGCGGGGGATCGCGACCGGCGTGCGCATCGACCACGTCGACGGGCTGTACAACCCCGGTGAGTACCTCCGCCGGCTGAGCGAGCGCCTCGCGGAGGCAGCGAAGGAGCACACCAGCAGCGGCATCCCCATCTACGTAGAGAAGATCCTCGAAGGGGACGAACGGCTGGTCCCAACGTGGCCGGTCGCGGGCACGACAGGGTACGAGTTCATGGCGCGGGTCGATGGCCTGCTCGTGAACAGCGCGAGCCGGGCAGCGATGGACGCCGCATACCGGCGATTCACCGGGCTGCACCCTCGCTTCGATCACACGGCGTACGTCGCGAAGCTGGAGGTCGCGGAGTCGGAATTCGCCGGGGACGTGAACGTGCTGGCGCTGCAGATTCACCGGATGGCGCAACGCCACCGGCTGCACCGGGACATCACCCTCCGGGCGTTTCGCGACACCATCGAGGCGGTGCTGGCATCGTTCCCGGTGTACCGCACCTACCTCGACGATGCAGTCGCGGAACAGAGCCAGCGGTACCTGCGGCACGCGTTCGAAGAGGCCGCGCGGCGGGACTATCGGCTGTCGCCGGAGGCGCTGTCGTTCCTCGCGGAGGTGCTGCTCCCGGGCGACGACGTTAGCCCGGACGAGCTCGAGCGGCGGATCCACTTTCGCCGGCGGTTCCAGCAGCTTTCGAGCCCGATTATGGCGAAGGGAGTCGAAGACACGGCGCTGTACCGGTTCAATCGCCTGCTTTCGCTGAACGAGGTTGGCGGCGAACCAGCGCGGTTCGGCCGAAGCCCGGAGGATCTCCACCGGTGGATGGAGCGCCGCGCGAAGCAGTGGCCCCACGCGATGTCGGCGGGTTCGACGCACGACAACAAACGGAGCGAAGACGTTCGCGCGCGGCTGCACGTGCTTTCGGAGATGCCGGCGGAGTGGCGGCGAGAGGTGCTGCAGTGGCAGCGGCTCAACGAGCGGCACCGGCAGGAGGTCCACGGCGAGCCGGCGCCAGCCCCCAACCTCGAGTACTACCTATACCAGACGCTTGTTGGCACGTGGCCGGACGAAGGCCTGACGGACGAGTACCGGGAACGCATGCGCACGCACCTGACGAAGGCGATGCGCGAAGCGAAAACCGAGACGAGTTGGACGAAGGTCAACGAGGCATACGAGGAAGCTTCGCTGGCGTTCCTCAACCGCATCCTGGACCGGCGGCGCGCCGGGGCGTTCCTGCGCCGGCTGGAGGCGCTGGTGCAACGCATCTCGCCGGCCGGGGCGCTGAACTCGCGGACGGCGCTCGCGCTGCGCGTGCTGGGCCCGGGGGTGCCCGACTTCTACCAGGGCGCCGAATACCAGGCCCTTACCGTGACGGACCCGGATAACCGCCGCCCGGTCGATTTCGAGCGGCTGCAGCAGGTGTTTGGCGAGGTGTGCGACGAGCGGCCAATCCTGGTCTCGCCCGCGGGCAAGCTCTGGCTTTCGCGGCAGTTGCTGCGCATTCGCGGCGCCAACTGCGAGACGTTCGCCGACGGCGGGTACGAACCGGTCACGGTGGAAGGGGAGCTCGCTCGCCACGTCTTCGCGTTTCGGCGAATAGGAAGCGGCAAGGAGTTCGTGGTGGTGGTGCCCCGCCTCACGTTCAGCCTGGTCACGCCGGACGGGAGTATTCCGCCTGGGCGCTGGGGTGACACCGGAGTTGTGGTAGGACCCGGCCGGTGGGTCGAGATGCTCACCGAGCGGGAGTTCAAGGCTGACAGGGAACGCCTGGCGCTACAGGAGGTGCTCGCCGAACTGCCGCTCGCCGTACTACAGCGCGCGTAGGAGGTTGCACATGAGTGGGCACGGCTGGGGTGCGACGCTCGGCGCAATCGTCGACGACACGGGAACGACGTTCCGGGTCTGGGCGCCGGGGCCGGAAGCGATCTCGGTCGCGGTCTACGGCGACCAGCCGCGGCTCGTCGATATGGAGCGCGAGGGCGAATACCGGGTCGCGCGCATCGAGGGCGTCGGCGCGGGCACGCGGTACCGGTACCAGGTCGACGGGCGCGAATTCCCGGACCCGTGCTCACGGAGCCAGCCGGAGGGCGTGCACGGTCCCTCGGAGGTTGTCGACCCCGCCGCGTTCGAATGGAGCGACAGGTACTGGAACCCACCGAACCTCGAGGACCTGGTCATTTACGAAGCGCACGTCGGGACGCTGACGCCCGAAGGAACGTTCGAAGCGGCCATCGGGCAACTCGGACGGCTCCGCGACCTGGGTGTGACAGCGATCGAGCTGATGCCGGTGGCGTCGTTCCCGGGCCGGTGGAACTGGGGATACGACGGGGCGTCGCTGTTCGCGCCAACCGCGGTCTACGGTGGCCCGGAAGGACTGCGGCGGTTCGTCGATGCAGCCCACCTCGCAGGCCTCGCGGTCATCCTCGACGTCGTCTACAACCACTTCGGCCCCGACGGGAACTACACGGGCATCTACTCGAAGCGGTACACCTCGCCCCGGCACCAGACACCGTGGGGCGACGGGCTGAACTTCGACGACGACGGCGCCGCCGAGGTACGAAGGTTCTTCCGGGAGAACCTGCTCCACTGGGTGCACGAGTACCACATCGACGGGTTCCGGTTCGACGCCACGCACGCCATCAAGGACGACTCGCCGACCCACATCCTCGCGGAGTTGAGCGAAGCCGCTCGCAACTTGCCACGAAACGGCCGGGCGCCGTACCTGATCGCCGAATCGAACGAGAACGACGTCCGGTATCTGAAGCCGGTGAGCGAGGGCGGGTACGGGATAGACGCGGTATGGGCGGACGACTTCCATCACTGCGTCCGGACCGCGTTGACCGCCGGGCGCGAAGGGTACCTCGCGGGGTACACCGGCCGTGTGGACGAACTGGCGGCCACGATACGGCAGGGGTTCCTGTACGAAGGGCAGACAGATCCCTTCTCCGATGAGCCGCGCGGCACCCCGGCGCGCGAGCAGCCCTGGCGGCAGTTCGTGTTCGCGATCCAGAACCACGACCAGGTGGGGAACCAGGCGCTCGGCCTGCGTCTGAACCACCTGGTGGGGCTGGGGGACTACCTCACCGCTTCGACGCTGCTGCTCCTGCTGCCCCAAACGCCGCTCCTGTTCCAGGGGCAGGAGTTCGCGGCATCGACGCCGTTCCTGTACTTCACGGACCACGAACCGGAACTCGGCCGAAAGGTGACGGAAGGGCGGCGCGAGGAGTTCGCGGGGTTCTCCGCATTCCAGGACGAACGGATGCGCGACCGCATCCCTGATCCGCAGGCCGAGTCGACCTTCCGCGCTTCGGTGCTACGGCTGGATGAGGCCACGTTTGGCGTTGGGGCCATCGTCTCGGGGTACTACCGGGAGTTGCTGCGGCTTCGCCGCGAGGAGCCGGTGGTCGCAGCCACGCGCCAGGGGCGACCCGAGATCGAGACGTGGACGTCGGGCAGGGCGCTGGCGGTGCGGTTTCGAAACGAGGAAGGCGAACGTTGGCTCGTCGCGAATTTCGGTGAGGCAGAACGCATCCCGGTGGCAGGGCCGGCCACCGACCTCGAAAGTGTCCTCTGCTCGGACGAGGTGCAGTACGGCGGGTTCGGGCGGCATCCAAAGGTGAGCGGCGGGGGAATCCTCGTGCCCGGGCACTGCGGTGCGCTGCTGCGGCCGCGATAGCCTTCGCGTGACGTGTACGAACAGGCCGGATAGAGTCGGGGTGGATTCGCAGGGTGCTGTGAAACCGACCGCAACAACCCGGGTGGAGGCGTTCTCGGTGGAGCTTGAGGAACTGAAAGAACGACTGGTGCCGTTCGTGCGCACACACCTCGAAGACCCGCTGGCCAGGGTCGTGGCGGTGGAGAAGGGCCCCGGCCATGCCGGGTTTTCGTTCCTGTTCGATGTGGAGACACAGGGCGAGCTTCGCCGGTTTTTCCTCCGGCTCCCGCCCCCGGGCGTGAAACTCGAGGGGACAGCGGACGTTCTGCGGCAGGTTGCGGCACTGAAGGCACTCGACAAGACGGACGTGCCACATGCACCGGTGCTGTGGTCGGGCGACGACCCGCAGTGGTTCGGGCGGCCATACTTCGTGCAGCCGCGGATCGAAGGCGACGTGCTCCGCGGCGAGTGGCTCGAGCAGTTCACCGACGAACAGCGGCGGGACATGGCCCGGCAGGCGATGACGGCGCTCGCCGGCATCCACCGGGTGGACCCATCGGCGGTGCCGTACCTCGGGGACTTCTGGGGGTTCGAGTTCGACGTGACGCGCTGGGACCGGTTCTACGAACGGGCGGCCGAACCACAGTACCTGGCGCTGCAGCCGAGGGTTCGGCAGCTTCTGCTCGACAACATCCCGTCGGACACCCGCATCGGGCTGTACCACGGTGACTTCCAGTGGGGCAACCTGATGTATTCGCGCGAAGGGAAGCTGCTGGCGGTTATCGACTGGGAGCTCTGCGGCGTGGGGGCGACGTTGAACGACGTCGGCTGGATCTGTGCGTTCAACGAGCCAGAGGCATGGGCGCACCCCGGTGCGATGGCGGCACGGATGCCGCACGGAGATGAACTCGAGGAGATGTACCGCGAGGCGTGGGGCAGCGACCCGGGCGACATCCGGTGGTTCAAGGCGCTCGCGATGTACAAGTTCGCGATTATCACCGGGTTCAACCTGTCGTTGCACCGGCGAGGAAAGCGCCACGACCCCCACTGGGAGGTGATGGCGCCTTCGATGCAGAGCAACATGGAGTACGCGCTGAAGTTGCTCGGGGGCTAACGAACCAGCCGGTTATAGAACCGGTTGGATTTCGGATTACCGATAACCCCATTTTGTTCTGGCATCGAGTTGCCCCGGGGTGTATGGTCCGCGCTGGGACAGGCGCCCTTAGGGAGGGGCGATTTGGGGCTAGAACTCGAGTTCGCGGCTGTCGCGTTCCTTATAGCGCTGCCCCTGACGGTGCTTCTTCGCTTGCCGACGAAGCCCGGGCGCGTGGCCGCGCATGCGCGGATTCCCCGGATAGGCGGGTTCCCGATCGCGGCAGCGTTCCTCGTCACTCCGCCGTTGATGGCGCTCGCTAGCGAGGATGCGCGCCAGTTCCTCCAGGACGACTGGAACGCGTTCCTTGCCCTTGCGGTGTGCGGCGGAATCGTGTTCGCGGTCGGGGCGATCGACGACTTTCGCGACGTCGACTGGAAGGTGAAGCTCGCGGCGCAGGTCGTGGCCGCGACGGGGCTGTACGCGACCGGCTTCCGCGTCGGGGACATGACGCTGCCGGGCGGCAGCACGGTGAGCCTCGGGTTCGTCGATGCGCCGATCACGGTGCTGTGGCTGGTGTTTGTGACGAACGCGATGAACCTGATCGACGGACACGACGGGGTGGCCGCGGGTATCTCGGCGCTGGTCTCGGCGACGATGGCGTATGCCGCATATGACCTCGGCCACGATCTCATTGCGTTGTTGTTCGCCACGCTGGCGGGGGCATCGCTCGGGTTTGCCCCGCTGAACCTGCCGCCCGCGAAGCGGTTCCTCGGCGACTCGGGCGCGTACTTCCTCGGCTTCACGATCGCCGGGCTCTCCGTGGCGGGGTTCGTCGACAGCACCGGCCGCGTGCCGCTGTACATCCCGCTGGTCGCGCTCGGACTCCCGGTTCTCGACACGGCCGTGGCGTTTCTGC
Source organism: uncultured Anaerolineaceae bacterium (assembly GCA_964632355.1). Taxonomy (GTDB): domain Bacteria; phylum Chloroflexota; class Dehalococcoidia; order Tepidiformales; family Tepidiformaceae; genus JALOAP01. The sequence goes on from CAZWBW010000014.1 coordinate 29,263, forward strand.
GGCGGATGCTGGACGGCCGCAACCCGATGGCCGCGGACTTCGACCACTTCCACAATCGGCTGCAATCGCTGCTCGGGCTGCAGCCGCTCCAGGTCTCGCTGGCGGCTTACGCGTTGACCGCGGTCTTCTGCGGAGCTGCGCTGCTGCTGCACACCTGGTACAAGAGCGCCGGATCGGCGGTAGTTGGCGCCGTAGTGTTGGCGCTGGCGGTACTGATCGTGGCGGTGCTCGGCTACATGCGAACGATGTGGCAGTCGGTTCGAACGCTTCGCCGCCGAGTCTCGGAAACCGAGACCGCGCGCGGGACTCGCTGAGGAAGTAGGGGCGACCGGCCCCGCAGGAACCCCCGAACGGTCCTCCCGCTTAGCGGCGGCTTGCGGGGATGCTCAGGCATCTGCTTGTGCAAACCGCCGAAGGGGGAGTTGTGCGATTTCGCCTGGATCCAGAAGTCGAAGCCTTTCGCGCTGAAGTACGGGAGTTCCTTGCCGAGGAATGGGACGGGCAGGGCGATCCCTCGGGCCCCGCATCGGTGGCGTTTCAGTCGCGCCTGGCCGAGCGCGGGTGGCTGACACTGGCCTGGCCGAAGGAGTACGGCGGAGGTGGAGCGAGCCACCTGAAGCAGCTCGTCTACAACGAAGAGATGGCGTACGCCGAGGCACCGGCCCAGAACCACGGCGTCCAGTGGGTGGGACCAACGCTGATGTTGCTGGGCACGGAGGAGCAGAAGGAGCGGTTCCTGCCACCCATCGCGCGGGCGGAAGAGCACTGGTGCACGCTGTACAGCGAACCGGAAGCCGGGAGCGACCTCGCCTCGCTCCGAACCCGCGCCGTGCAGGATGGCGACGACTTCGTCATCAACGGGCAGAAAATCTGGAACGGCCGCGCGCACCTGGCGGACTGGGGCTGGCTTGCGGCGCGAACCGACCCTTCGGCGCCGAAACACAAGGGCATCAGCCTGTTCATGGTTGACATGAAGTCGCCGGGAGTGAGCGTCCGGCCGCTGATCGACCTTTCGGGACGGCACCACTTCAACGAGGTGTTCTTCGACAACGTACGGGTGCCGCGCGCGAACCTCGTGGGCGAGCTGAACCGCGGCTGGTACCACATCGCGACGGCGCTCGACTTCGAACGGAGCGGCGTCCAGACGTATGCGAGCGGCCGCCGGGTGGTCGAGCGAGTTGCCGATGTCATCCGCGAGGATGCGACGGGCTTCCGGCGGCGGTACCGCCACGAAGTTGCAGAGCGTGCCATCGAAGTCGCGGTCGGGATGAACCTGGCGTACCGGGTGGCGCTGCTGCAGGCGGAGGGGAAAGTACCGAACGCCGAGGCGAGCCAGAGCCGCGTGTTCGGGACGGAGCTCGTTCAGCGGATTTTCCGGACCGCGTACAAGGTGATGGGCCTCGAAGGGCAGCTCAGGGGCGAATCGGCGCAACCCGGCCGGGATTTCGCGACCGGCTACCTCATCTCGGCGAGCGAGACCATCGCCGGGGGCACAGCTGAGATCCAGCGGCTCATCATCGCCACTCGAGGGCTGGGACTGCCACGTGACTAGGGCCGGGGGCTAGACTTTCGGTATGCCCGAACCACCTGTACTTCGACGCTGGCAGCACCGGCAGCCCCCGAGCGAGCAGGCACTGAACGAGGAGCTTCGCGCGGAGGGGCTGGAACCGCACTGGTGGTCGAACGGCCCCGGCGACCGGTATGAGCCGCACAGCCACGGCTACCACAAGGTGCTGTTCTGCGCATCCGGAACGATCACGTTCACGCTGCACCCGACGGGGGAGAAGCTCGTTATGGGTCCCGGGGATCGCCTCGATCTCCCGGCGGGCTGGGTCCACGAAGCACGCGTCGGGCCGAACGGCGTGAAGTGCGTCGAGGGCTGGCGCCAGGGTTCGGCCGAGCGAGTGTGAGCAGTTCGGCAGCGGCAGCAGGTCTGCGTTTGTGTGGCCGCGTGCCTCTGCGCGTAGGTTCGTGCGATGAGCAACGAACCAGGACGACCAACCGAGCCAGACCCGCGCGAGGCGCTTCAGCAGGAGGAAGAGGCGAGCGATCGTGCCCGCGGAAGGACGCCGGGGCCGGGACAGGCGCCGAAACTCGGCGAGCTGAGGGTGCCGCACCCAAAGGACGCACCGGAAGCTCCCGCCGACGGCGACTGACGAGCGGAGACTGACGGCCGATTGGACCTTGGCCCGCGGGTGCGGGTGAAGTATGAAGTAGGCATGAAAGTCATCGTCTCCCTCGACGGATCCGAACATTCGCTCCGGGTATTACCCGCAGCGTGCCAATTCGCCGAGGCAGCAGGGGCAACGCTGACCCTGCTGCGCGTGCTGGACCCGAAGATCGATCTCGCCAATGTGGTGGCTCCCAGCGTGCAGGAGGCGATCGACACTGTGACCGCTCGCTGGCGCGAGGAAATGGAGCAGATCCTTCAGAAGTACGGCGCCGAGGGCGAGGTCGAGATACGGACCAAGGGCAGAGCGGAGGATGTCTACCGCGTGATTCTGCGGGCGGCGAAGGCGAGCGAGTCGGACATGCTGGCGATGACGTCGCGCGGAGCGAGTCTCCTGCGCCACGCCATCCTCGGAAGCGTGGGGATGCAGGTCCTCGGCAATACGGATGTCCCGGTCATGCTCGCGAGCGGCGAGCTCGCACTCCCGGAAGTCGAGAACGGGTATCACATCGTCGTGACGGACGACGGATCGCCATCGGCGATCAGTATCTTCGACGCGCTCGCGCCAATTGTCGTGCCCGGGCGAATGCGGCTGACGCTGCTGACTATCTCGGGCGCGAGCGTGGGCGAACCACCGGCGCGGGAGATGGAAGCGCGGCTACGGGCGCTCGCCGGCCGCTTCGCCGAGGGGGTCGACATCCAGCTTGCTGTCCGGGAAGTGCCCGCGCTTTCCGGAGTGGACACTGCAATCGTCCGGTTCGCCGAAGAGGTGCGCGCGAACGCCATCGCGATGGCAACCCACGGGCACAGCGCGCGGCGGCACCTGGTCGCCGGGAGCGTGGCGATGGGTGTTCTGAAGCACGCGAAGGTGCCTGTCATCCTGTCGAGAAGGGGCCGCTAAATTCGAGGGAAAACAAATGCCCGGGCGGATGGCGCCGCCCGGGCGAGTCCGGATGCCGGGGCGGAGAGGTATGACGCCCCGTCTAGGTCCATAGTGCAGAGTAGTCCGGAAAGCTGTTCGAAAGATTTATGTCCTGTTACTTGCGCAGACGTAACAGGGGCGCCGGATTTTACGCAAACCTAACCGAGTTTAATCGGCCGGGGCGCCCGTAGCGGAACCGAGAGCATCAGGTTCGGACACGATATGCTGGGCGCCGCTCGTTCAAGCGACAGTGGAGTGCGAATGGCGGACTCTCCAAGCACATCGCCCGGGCCCCTACCACCACCGCCCGACCGCCTGGTCCGGGCGGCGGTCGCCGGTGCGATCGCGCTGGTGTTTGCGCTCGTCCTCGTGGCGCTGGTGGTGCTGCTCCGCCAGCTGCTCGCGGTGGTGCTGCTGGGCATCGTGGTGGGCACGACCCTCGGCCCGCTGGTCGACCGGCTGGCCTCGTATCGGATGCCCCGGATCCTCACGGGACTCGGGGTATACGCGGTGATCGCGGGGGCCATCACGCTCTTCTTCTGGTACGCGATCCCCGAACTGATCAACGAAGGGAAGGAGCTCGGCGAGAAGCTGGAAGAGTTCGAAGCCGACTACAACCGGCTGGTCGACGAATCGTTTCTGCCGCCCTCAGACGAGTTACTCGATGTCGTGCAGCGTCAGCTGAGCGGAATGGGCCCGAGCATCGTCGGGCAGGCGATGACACTCTTCTCGACGCTCCTGTACACGTTCACGGTGCTGGCGGTCGGGCTGTTCTGGACGGTAACGCGGCAGCCGGCGATCCAGCTGTTCCTTTCGCTGGTCGAACCGTGGCGGCGGAAACGCGCGGAAGAAGTGCTGATGATCCTCGACTCGCGGCTCCGCCACTTCGTGTTTGCTGAATTCATCGGGATGAGCGCAGTGGCGGTGCTCACCTACGTCGCGCTCACGATCATCGGGATGGACTTCGCGTTCATCCTCGCGACCATCGCGTTCATTTTCGAAATCCTGCCGATCCTGGGCCCGTGGCTCGCTTACCTGCCGGCACTGGCGGTGGCGCTCACCGAGAGCTGGGAAATGGCGATTGCGGTCTCGGTGGTTTACCTCGCCATCCAGCAGATCGAGTCGTACGCGATCCTGCCGTTCGTGCAGCGGCGCGGGACGAAGATGCCGGAGGTGCTCATCCTCGTGGCGGTGCTGTTCGGCGGCGCGCTGATGGGCATCCTCGGCGCGCTGGTAGCAATTCCCGTCGCGGTCATCCTGCACACGCTCTTCATGGAAGTCTTCGTGCCCTGGCGGCATGGGCAGATCAACCGGGCGGTGCAGCGGGCTGACGCGGAGGCCGAAGCGGACACGGAGGCCCCCACCCAGGAGGATGAGCTGGCGGCGGGTCTCGAGCGGCTCGACGGCGAGGACGGGGCCGGCCTCCCCGTGAAGCCAGGCGGGGAACTGTAACCCGCACGACAGGCCGTTCGCGACCGAGTGAGCACACTGCGACCCTGTTTGGGCCACAGTCGCTCTATGCCCAGGGGAAGGAACCGCACAGACATCCCGTCCACGATCGAGCGCTCGGACGAAGGCGCGCAGGAGACGTGGGTCAAAGCGCACGATTCGGCGGTTGAAACGTATGGCGAGGGGGAGGCGGCCCACCGTGTCGCCTTCGCCGCGCTGAAGCATTCGTACAAGAAGGTGGGCGACCACTGGGAGCGGAAGGCAACGAAAGGGCCTTCGGACCCGCAGGCCGCGCAGGGGTACCGCGACAGGCCGAAGAAGACCGGCGGCGGCAGGGTGGTTGGAACCGAAAAGACCCGCGACGAGCTGTACCAGGAGGCCAGGGACCTGGGCATTCGCGGTCGCAGCAGCATGGACAAGGAAGCGCTGGCCCAGGCGATCCACGAAGCCCGGGCCCGGACGTAAGGAGCCGTGGCGATGCAGGAAAGCCAGTCGGTGATGGAGCGGGCAGCCGAAGTCCCGGCGGAACAGGACTGGATCGACGATTTCGCGGACCGCCTGCAGCGGACCATCGATGGCGCGTACGAGCGCGCGGGAGAATCGAGCCAGGCAATTGCGGACTTCCTCCACGGGACATGGCTCGGGCATCCGCTACACCCGGTGCTCACCGACCTCCCGATCGGGTTCTGGACGTCGAGCGCGGCCCTTGATCTGCTGTCGATGCTGGGGGCGCGAGGCCTTCGGCAGGGAGCGGATACGACGCTCGCGCTGGGCATCATGAGTGCGCTCGGAGCTGCGGCGGCCGGGGCTACCGACTGGCGGCATACGGTGGGACCAACGCGACGGGTGGGCGCCACCCACGCCGCGCTGAACGCGATGGGAACAGCGCTGTTTACAGGATCACTGTTCTTCCGGCGGCGAGGTCAGCGGGGGCTTGGTCGCCTGCTCTCGATGGCCGGGCTCGGCATGGTCGCCTACAGTGGCTACCTCGGCGGGAGCCTGTCGTTCGACCACCGGGTGGGCATGAACCACGCGCCGGAGGACGAAGGACCGGAGGACTTCACGCCGGTGCTGAGCGTGAGCGAGCTCGTCGAGGGGCAGCCGCGCGCCGCGGAGACCAACGGACTGCGGCTGATGCTCGTGCGATACGAGGACCGGATCTACGCGCTGGCGAACTCGTGCGCACACCTGGGCGGTCCGCTCGCCGAAGGTTCGCTGGATGGCGACTGCATCGTGTGCCCGTGGCACGGGTCGCACTTCCGGCTGGAGGACGGGCAGGTGGAGCGCGGACCAAGCGTGTACAACCAGCCTTCGTTCGAAACGCGGGTCGTCAACGGGCAGGTAGAGGTTCGCCGCCGCCGCTAGGTGCCGAGGTCGACGCGGATGTGCCGGGCATCGCGATAGCCGGGGAGTGCGACCACGCGGCGAACGCGGAGCGCACCGATGCTCGGGTCGGTGGTGACGGTCTGCTGCAGCCAGAGCCCGACGCGCGCTGCAAGGAGCGCCGCGAAGGTCGCGGCAACCACGGCATTGGGCCAGCGGTCGCGCTTGCTGCGACCGGCCACGATGAGTGCAGCGGAGGCTGTCATGGTGCCGGTGACGGCGAGGTTAGTGCCGCAAAACGGGGTGAACGCGAGGTGGCGTTCCCCGGCCTTGAGCCGCTCGATTGCTTCCTCGGCGGCGCTTTCGACTTCTTCGAGCGAGTAGGGTCCGTGGAGGTGGAAGCCCCACGGCGTGCTGTGGCCCACGCTGTTGCTCAACCGCCCGCGCCGCTGCTGGAGCACTGCGATGGTGGCATGTTCCACCGCGTGATTGCGGCGCAGGCGGGAGAGCAACGGGATTTCCATCAGGGGTCCCTCGCGAGGCCGGGCAGTGTAAGGGTGTGGTTGAAGTTACCCTCGCCCTTGTAGCCCACCACTTCGATGACATAGTTTCCGCCGCTGCCGAGCAGCGGTTCTATCCACACTGTACCGTGGTGAGCGCCCTGCCCCATATGCTCGGGCGCCAGCGAAATCTCGAGCGTGCTGACGTAGCCGCGCTGCTTGACAGGGGGATTGCTGGTTATGACGACTTCTACGTCGTTACCGACAACGACACCGCCGTCGAGGGTGCGGCTACGGGGGTCTCCGGGGTGCCGGACCACGATCCAGGGGTCCGAGACCCGCACCCGGTAGGGACCGACGAATGTGCCGACATTCCGAACGGTGACCGTACCCGTCGTCGACGTCCCGTCACTATTCGCGGTCAGCCTCAGTGAGGTGGGCCCGGAATACTGGAACACCGGGTTGCCCAGCAGGAGCGCTGCTTCCGCGGGATCGCGGGGCGGAGTGGTGTCGGGGTGGGGCTTGAAGCCGAAGCGGTCGAAGGTGGTCGGGAAGTCCATACCCGCGCAGTTGAAGGACCCGTTGGTACAGGCCGTCCAGTTGGCGGCGCTGAAGGCCTGGCCGATCTCGCTGATGGTCCAGTCGGGCATGCGGAAAGTCTGCGGGGCCCAAAGCCGGGCGCCATCGGCCACCGGCGGGTACCGCATACAGCCGTACACGCGCTCGGGGTAGGTGTAATCGCCGTAGCCCCACTTGATTCGCCCGGCGCTATCCACCTGGTAGCTGGGAGCAGACGGGTCCCAGCAATGGTAGATGGGGATGGTGCCGCCGCCCCGGAGCGGGTCGAGGTCCGGGTTCAGCGGATGGTTCTTCCAGGCGAAGCCGTTGTAGGCCCAGATGGCGTAATACCAGTCCTCCAGCATCGCCGGGTCGCCGAAGCCGGCCACCGGGCGGAGCGAGGGGGCATCGTTCCACTTCTGGGCGAGAATGCGGACGCCTTCGGCGATGTTGAAGAGGAAGTGCGTGCCGATGGCGGCCTGGCGGCCGGTGGCCGTGCCATTCGCGTTCGCCATACCAGTGGTGATCTGCCCGATGCCATAGCCGCAGTCGAACGACCGGAGGACCGGGCCCACCCCGCCCCACGGCACGGAATTGCTGGCGTTAGCCCAGTTCGCCTCGATCCAGGCGATGGACTTGTAGATCGTCGGCGGGATGGCGAGCGAGGTGTCCAGGCTTTCGATGCGCGCGTTGCGCGGTCCGCGTTCGAGGCCCTGGTATCGAACATCGATGTAATCGCCGGCGGCAAGGGAGTAGGCGAAGGTAATCGCCTTCCCTGCGGTCGCGAGCTCAATCGCGCGGGCGTAGTCGGCCCTCTGCGGAAGCTCGTAGGTGTCGAAGTCGAAGGGGCCAGCGGGTTCGCAGGCCTGCGCCGTCTCACCGCCGCGGCCATAGACGAGGACAAGCGCGACGAGCGCGAGGATGCCTGCACCGGCGAACTGAGCGAGCAGCCTCGGGAGGCTCATTTCACGGACCAACCGAAGATGCGGGTGGCGGGAACTTCGAGCCGTTCACCACCGCGGACGATTTCGTGGCGCATCTTCCCGGCGGATTCGAAGGAGGAGCCGCTCCATGCCTGGACGACGAGCGCACTGCCGTCCGGGGAGTAGCTGAGCGGGATATCGAAGCCGCTGGCAGCGCCCTGGGCGCTCACACCACCGGAGTTGCTGGAAGGTTCGTTGCCGAAGGTGGGACCGGCTACCGGGTTCCACGCAACGCCGAGCTGCTGCGAATCGTCGTCGAACGCCTGCGCGGCGAAGTCGGGATCGTTGCCGTCGAGGGCGACGACACGGGCGCGGTAGCGAAGTCCATCGGTGAGGTCGGTTTCGATGAAGGCGAGCTGGGTGCCGTCGGGGCTGAGTTCCCAGTCGCGGGTGATTTCGGCGCTGATGTTCCGGAGTTCCTGGCCATCGCGGTACACGGTCGAACCGTCCCCATCGATCACCACGGTGACGAGCCGGCCCTGTGGGTCGAACCCAACGAGGTAGGCGCCAACAACGCCGTCGTGGCGGCCGATTTCGGTCTCGTTCGAGCCGTCGATGGCGACCCGGTGGATGGTGACGGTGGCAAGTGCGCCTTCGGGCGTCACGCTGCGGGTGAAGATGACGGACGCGCTATCGGGCGCCCACGCGGGGGTCTGGAGCACGTCGACATCGATTGCGACGCGCGTGACTTCGCCCGATTCGAGATCGACCACGAGCACAGACGCGCCGGGGTGGGCGACCGTGCCGGCTTCCGCGACGGTGAGCGCGACCTTCTTGCCGTCCGGCGAAACGGCGCCACGCGGCGAGTAGCCATCGAGATGATCGACGACGGCGATCTCTGTTGCGTTCGCAGGGTCTTCCGCAGGAGCGACGAAGATGGTGTCGCTCGTGCCGTCGGTAGCGGAGTAGACGATGTAGGTGCCTGGTGGCGCCGTCGCGAAGGCAGTTTGCGTTCCGCCACCGACGCCACCAAAGAGCGCGACGGCGATCGGCAGGATGCCGGCGAGTGCGGCGAACATGCTCAGGCCGATGGCCCAGTATGGAAGGTGACCCGCGCGGGGTACGAAACTTCGAACTGTCACAAACGCTCCAGCGTCCGCCAAACGCTATTCGATATCTCGAACCCAACCGACGAACCGTGCACCGGGCTGCTGAGCGAGGAGCTCGCGGCCCTGTGCGGAACGGGAGCGGTCGGGGAGGATCTCGATGGACTCCGTCGCGGTGCCCGTGCCTTCGCGACCGGCGGAGTAGATTGTCGCGACCAGCATCGAGCCGTCTGGGGCCCACCGCATTGGGAGGACGTACGCGGCCTCGTCGGTACCCGGCGCGTCGAGTCGCAGGGAACCGTCGGGACCACCGAAATCGGCGGCGGCCTTGCCCGGGCGCCACACAGGGCCGAGCTGGTCGCCACCGGGGGCGGCTTCGGTGATCGCGCCTGTCGCGATCAGCAGTGTTTTGCCGGCGTAGGTGCGGTCACCCACGCCGAGGCGATCCACGAATGCGAGGCGGGCGCCATCGGGGCTGAGGCTCCAGTCGCGCGTCGGGCCGGCGCTGAACTGGTGCAGGCGCTCGAGTTCATCTTCGCGGCGAACCCAGAGCGTGGACCCCGACTTGTCCACCACAACGATGAACAGGCGGCGACCGCCTGGCGAATAGCCCACCGGCACAACCTGGTGGGCATCCTGGAAGGACGCAACGTCGAGCGTCGCTCCTGTGTGCACGTCGAACTGGATAACGAGCGTTTCGACCCCCCCGTCCCGCGCCTGCCGCTGCACGGCGGCGACGCGATCGCCGGCGGGCGACCACGTAAGCGGCGAGAGCAGATCCACGGGCCGGTCGGCGTCGACCCGGGCACCGGAGGGCAGCGCGACGAAGGTGAGCCGGCCGACTTCGGCGCGGTCGGGCGCAGCGTGGACGATCGCCGCCATGTCGCCCGCGGGGGAGGCTTCGCCGTGGGCGCGAAGGCCGGGCGCACCGAACGGGATCTCGAAGGCGCTCACAGCACGTGCTTCCGATTCGCCGGGGCGGCGGACATAGAGGATGTCCTGGGTGACTTCAGCGCTTCCGGCCTGCATCGCGACGGGGAGGAGATAGGCGACGGACCGCAGTTCGGATTCGAAGCGTGCGGCGGGCAGGGCCTCGGCGCCCTCGTTCGAAAGGGTCCGCGTCGACACGACGGCCCAGACCCCGACACTCGCGATGATTGCGCCGATAAAGAGGGCTAGGGTGGGTACCAGGTTCGGTACAGCAACGCGCTGACGGGCTCCTGGTATAAACACGTGGCTACCTCGCGCTGACGTCGCTACCTGCCTGGAAGCAGGTGCTGGCGTCGCTGGTCGAAGGCGTTCTCGACTCACTCGCCTCGGCCAGCTGCATCGAAACGGCCGATCTTCCCCCGCCTTGCCGCTTGCTGGCGTGGAGGTTCCACGCTCCGAGCGAAGGTAACGGGAGGCTCGCGTCCCGTCAATCAGGGATTAACAGGAAGTCACAAACGTATTAAGCAGAAGTGGTGGCTGGCTGTGCTAGCATTTTCCCGGATGCTGCTCTTCAACGCCCGGGAGCTCTTCGACAATCCGCCCGCACTCATGGCCTACCTGGCAGCCATCGCCGTCACGTTCATGACGGGGCTGGCATTCCATGAGTTCAGCCACGCGTGGGCAGCGTATGAACAGGGCGACGACACAGCGGCGCGCCAGGGGCGGCTGACGCTGAACCCGCTCGCTCACCTCGACCCGTTGGGCACGGCGCTGCTCGTACTCGTCGGCATCGGCTGGGCGAAGCCAACGCCGTTCAATCCCTACCGGCTCAGCCACGGGCCCCGCTGGGGGAGTGTGATCGTAGCGGCCGCTGGGCCGGCTTCGAACTTCGTGTTCGCGACCATTGCGGCGCTTCCGATCAAGCTCGGCTGGATCGACAGCATCACCAGCTTCAACCGAATCAGCGACGCGAGCGGAGAGGAAATCCTGGGGCTGTTCCTGGTGTTCATCGCGTCGATCAACATCATCCTG
>CAZWBW010000015.1:0-39429 GCA_964632355.1 uncultured Anaerolineaceae bacterium
GATATCGACGGCAACGAACTCGAACTCACCCCCGGCGAAATCGTCGTCAACAAGTCCCTCGCGGACGAAATCGACGCACAACCCGGCGACGTTCTTCGGCTCTTCTACCAGGGCGAGGCGATCGAGTTCACCGTCAAAGCCATCGCTCCCGACTCGGTACTCTCCGGTACCCTCAACCCCGCCTCGAAGGAAGGCGCTGTCGTCGAATTCGCCGAACTTACCCGCATCACCGGCAAGGGCGAAAACGCCGACGCCGTCCTCGTCTCCAACCACGGCGGTGTGAAAGACGGCATCGACCTCACCGACACGGTCATCGGCAAGCTCGAGGCCGCCATCGGCGACCAGCCCTACAGTGTGGACGCCCTCAAGCGCGACAACGTCGAGTTCGCCGAGCTCCTCGGCAACGCGTTCACGACCATCTTCGTGGTCTTCGGACTCTTCTCCATCGCTGCCGGCGTCCTGCTCATCTTCCTCATCTTTGTGATGCTGGCCGCCGAGCGGAAACCGGAAATGGGGATGGCCCGGGCCGTCGGTGCCAAGCGCCGCCAGCTCGTAGAGTCGTTCCTCGCGGAAGGCATGGGCTACGACCTCGGCGCCGCCCTCGTCGGCCTCGTCGCAGGCGTTGGCGTTACGGCCCTCATGGTCGAAATCATCAAGGCAGCCGCAGGCGACAACCTCGGCGTCCAGCTCCGCCTGTCTGTCACCCCGCGGAGCATGATCACGGCATTCTGCCTCGGCGTCATCGCGACGTTCATCGTCATCTTCGCTTCGTCGTGGCGCGCCAGCCGGCTCAACATCACGGCTGCCATCCGTGACCTCCCGGAGACGAAGCCGATCAACCCGGAGACCGCCACCTGGCGCGGCTATCTCCGCGCGGCCCTGAACGGTGTGATCGCCTTCGGACTTCCCGTCGGGCTCCTGCTGTTCCTCGCCGGGCCAATTGGTCTGCTCCTCGGCGCCCCGCTCGCCCTCATCGGGCTGGTCTCCCCGTGGGTCTACGTACTGCGCGGCTCCAACTTCGCGCTCCCGCGCGACCATCGCACCGATGAAGGCCCGCCGAAGTGGCCCTGGATTCTCGGTCTCGCGATCCCGGTCATCGGCTGGTTCCTCATCCTGCCGTGGTACTTCCTGGCGCTGCTCCTCACGCGCCTGGTTCGCGACCGGCGCCCCCACGGGCTCGCTACCTGGCTCGTTATCGCCGGCATCGTCGTACCTCCGCTCGGCTTCGTGCTGGTTCTGCTCCAGAACCCGCGCGCCCGCATCGTCTGGAGCACCGGCCTTGCCTTCGCCTTCGCACTCGCCGGCGTCGTCATGACCTTCGCCGGTCTCGACCAGAATAGCCAGTTCCTGTTCTTCGGCGGCGTCTCCGTGCTCTTCCTCTTCGCGGCCGAAACGCTTCGGTTCTTCGGCATCGCCGAGCGGCCCTCGTTCACCATCACCAGCGCACTGTTGCTGCTGCTCTGGTACCTGCCGACCAGCTTCTACGAAAAGACAGTTGGCGAACTCAACGGCGACATCGAGATGTTCTTCCTCAGCGGCATGGTCATGGTGACCGCCGCGGTGTTCATCGTCGTCTACAACGCCGACATCATCCTGCCGGCCATCGCGAGCGTGAGCTCCCGGTTCGGGCGCATCCTCCCGGCCATTCGCACCGGCATCGCCTACCCGCTCTCCGCCCGCTTCCGCACCGGCATGACGATGATCATGATCGGCCTGATCATGTTCTCCCTGGTCATGATGGCCACCATGAACACCAACTTCGCCCGGGTCTTCCTTAACGACGAATCCCGCGGCGGCTACGACGAAATCGTCCAGGTCAACGGCAATAACCTGATCGACGACTTCCGCGGAACGCTCGAACAGGCTGGCGTCGACACGTCGACCATCACCCAGGTCGCCGAGCTCCGCGTTGCCTACCCCTATGAGGCCGAGGTCGAGAACCGCGACCAGAAGGAAGGTTCGGACGACGAGATCCCCGAGTTCCTGCGATACGCGGTCATCGGCGCCGACACCGCCTTCCTCGAGACCAACGCCATCGAGATGAAGTACCTCGCCGAGGGCTACAACTCGACCGAAGAGGTGTGGGCTGCTATCCGCGAGGATCCCACCCTTGCCGTCATCCCGGCGTCGCTCCAGACCCCTCCAGACCCAATCTTCTCCGCCCAAATGGGCGACGACATCCTGCAACTCGACTCCCTGGAGGATGGGTTCGCACCGTTCACCCTGCGGCTGCGAAACCCCGCCACCAGCGAGGAGACGACCATCACCGTCATCGGCGTGATGAAGGAAGCGGCCGACACCTTCCTATCGCTCGGCCCCGCCTTCAGCGGAACCACCGGGATCGTCACCGGCATAGACACCATGACCACGACCTTCCCGGATGCCCAGGGACAGCGGTTCTACCTCTCCGTCGCCGATGGCGTCGACAACGAGGAGCATGCGAAGAGCATCGAAGCTGCACTCGTCCAGGTTTCGGCCGACTCCCTGCAGGAACTCCTCGATGAGCAGCAGGCACTCCAGAACGGCTTCCTCATGGTGTTCCAGGGCTTCATGGGCCTCGGGCTCATCGTTGGCATCGCCGCGCTCGCTGTGGTGGCCTCTCGCTCCGTCGTCGAGCGCCGCCAGCAGATCGGTATGCTTCGCGCCATCGGCTACCAGCGCTCGATGGTCGCCCTGAGCTTCCTGTTCGAGTCCGGGTTCATCGCCCTCTCGGGCATCATCATCGGGCTCGCGCTCGGTCTCTCGCTCGCCTGGCTGCTCTTCACCTCCGGCGAAGTCGGCGAAGAGGCGAAGGGTGCGGGGTTCGTGGTGCCCTGGCTGAACATCCTCATCATCACCGGCATTGCCTTCGCCGCCTCCATGCTGATGACCTTCCTGCCTGCGCGGCAGGCCTCGAAGGTCCCGGTGGCGGAAGCCCTTCGGTACGAATAAGAAAGCGGCCGGGCCTACCGCAGGCCCAGCCGCTCCAGCTCTTTCGGCGCCAGCCCGACCTTTTCGTCGGGCTGGTGCTGGTTTATCTCCAGCGTGTACTGGGGCAGTCGCTTCAGCCCCTCCACGATGTAGCCCCAGTCGACGTCCCCGTCGCCGGGGGCCCGGTGGTCGCCGATACCCAGCACATCATGCAGGTGCGCGCCGATGCACCGGTGCGCGTTCTTTGAAAGCCACTCGTGCTTATCGATGAATCCGAGCCGGTGGAGCACCTCCGCGTGGCCGGTGTCGTGCCAGTATCCCGCCTGCTCCGGCGCGAGCCCTTCGAGCAGGAAGTCGTACTCATCCGGGTGCGGGATCTCGTGGTAGTGATACCGGTTCTCCAGCCCGATGGCGATGTTCGAAGCCTCCGCAACCTGTACCAGTTCGAGCAGCGACTTCCGCGCCGCTTCGAGGTACGGTTCGGCCGCGTTCCGCCGCCGTTCGATCGCCCGCTCGCGCAGTTCCGCGAACTCCGGGTCACCCGCGCGACCGGCGTCGAACAGCCGGCGCATTCGGAACTCTTCCTCGAACATCTCCTCGTCGGTCACGCTCCCGAGGTGCACCACCACACGCTGGGCGCCGATCCGCGCAGCCCAACGCACGCTTTCCTTCGCATATTCGAGGGCCGCCCGCCGCTCGTCCTCGTCCACCGACGCGATGTTGCACTTCGAGTTCCCGCGCCCGTCGTGGTGCTGTACCCACGGTGCCGGCTGGTGCACCGACACAATGGGCAGCACCTTCGCGTCGATGATTTGCTGCAACTTGTCGGCCCGCGTCGAGTGGCTGATCTCGATAGCGTCGTAGCCCATGTCGCGCGCAAACCGGGCAAACACCGCCCCGTCCGCGAACCGCTCCTGCTGCGCGAACATGGTCGAAAGTGCGAGTGGTTTCATCGCTCGTCTCCGGGTCTATCAATGCGTGCGCCCGCGACTGCGGGCGACGGTGAACTTCACTTCAGCGCGGGTCAGCTGCGGTCGACGATTGCTCCTGCGGCTCCGCGGTGGGCTTGTCGTGAGCTTCGAAGTGCTCCTGGCCTGCTCCCTGCCGGGCGAACCGCGCGATGCCGAGCATGGCAGCCGACGCGAGAAACGCCACCACGAAGCTCGCTTTTAGCCCATTCGGTCCATCGAATCCCACTACCGGCACCGCCATTGCCGCAACGACCCCCGTGAACAGGCACAGCGGCAGCAGCACCATGCCCGCGTTCCCCTTCGTCGCAATCGAAAGCGCCACCCACGGCACGTACGCGCACAGCAGCCACCCCACCATGAAGAGGCTCAGGAAGATCAGGTCGAAGAGCACGCCTGCAGCCTACGAAATCAGGCGGGTGATATCGAACCACGTCACGATGAGCACCCCGGCCATCAGCAACGCGAACCCGGTGAGGTGGACCAGCGCCTCGCGCTCCGGAGCAATCCGGCGTCCGCCCCGCAGGATTTCGATGAACACGAACAGTGCGCGGCCACCGTCGAGCATCGGAATGGGCAGCGCATTGAAGATGCCGAGGTTCAGGCTCAGCAGCGCGGCGAACTCCACCAGCGGCCGCCAGCCCTGCTCGTCAACAAGCGCGCCCGTCTGTTCAGCGATGCCAACCGGGCCGGTCACCGCAGGCTGGTCCTCACCGGTGCCGGCGCCACCGCCGCCCCCGAACCGCACCTGCAGTTCGTTCTTCGTCAGGATGAAGATCTCGCCCAGCGTGTCGAACGCCTTGGGTATGGCCTCCCACGGCCAGTACCACACCTTCTCCGTGAACGGGTACAACAGCTGGCAATTCGTCACTTCGCCATCGGGCCCAATGCCCGTACACGTGATCGGCGGCCCGACGCGGATGCCCGTCGGCCCCTGCCCCGCGGGCGGGTGCCAGCGCGCGTACACCTTTGCCTCCAGTTCGGCGCCCTGCCGTTGGATGATCCAGGTCTGCGTCTTCCCCAGGTTCAGCCGATTTGCGTAGATGAGTTCGTCGGTGTTCTTGATTTCGTGACCTTCGACGCGCAGCACGATATCGCCCGGCTGGAGCCCCTGCATCGGCGCGCTGCCATCGGTCATCTCGCCGATGATCTGCGCTTCGGCGGCCGGCGAACCGGGCGCCACCTCCGAGATCTGCGCCATCGAAAGTGCCCGCTCCCGCGGGATCATGAACCCTACCGCGAGCAACAGCACCGCGAAGATCAGGTTCATGAACACGCCCGCGAACATCACCACCAGCCGCTGCCAGCGCGGCGCCGCGGCCAGCGACTGCGGGTCCGACGGGTCCTCTTCGCCCAGCAGCCGCACGAACCCGCCGATCGGGAGCCAGTTGATCGTGTATTCCGTCCCGTTGCGGCGCATCCAGGTGAACGCCTTGGGCGGGAACCCAATGCCGAACTCGAGCACCTTGATCCCGAACGCCTTCGCCGCCAGGAAGTGCCCCAGTTCGTGAATCACCACCAGCGGGAACAGCAGCCCGAGGAAAAGCAAGAGATTCCGGAGGATGATCAGGATGTCCACTAGCGCACTGCCTCCGGCGTTACTGCTGCTGCCCGCTCGCGTGCCCAGGCGTCCGCTTCGAGCACAGCTTCAAGGTCTGGATCGGCAACTCCCGCGTGTTCCTCAAGCACCCGTTCGATCACAACCGGGATGTCGAGGAACCCGATCTCCCGCTTCAGGAAGCGATCGACAGCGACTTCGTCCGCCGCGGCCATCACTGCCGGGTACGTTCCACCCTGCCGCCCGGCCTCCATCGCCAGCCGCAGGCAGGGAAAGCGCGTCACATCCGGCTCGCCGAAATGCAGCGTGCCCACCTTCGCGAGCTCGAGCGGTGGCGCCGGCGGCACTGGCATCCGCTCCGGGTAGGCCAGGGCGCACTGGATCGGCAGCCGCATATCGGGCACGCCGAGTTGCGCCTTCACGCTGCCATCGCTGAATTCGACCAGGGAGTGGACGATGGATTCGCGGTGCAGAACGACTTCGACCTTCTCCATGGGGACGCCGAAGAGCCACATGGCCTCGATCGTCTCCATGCCCTTGTTCATCAGGGTCGCGCTATCGACCGTGATCTTCGAACCCATGTTCCACGTTGGGTGGTTAAGTGCCTGTTCAGGGGTCACCGCAGCGAGCTGCGCCACGTCGAAATCGCGGAAGGCCCCGCCGCTCGCGGTCAGGATGATGCGCCGGATCTCGTGGCCCTCTTCGCCCCACAGGCACTGCCAGATGGCCGAATGCTCGCTATCCACCGGGCGCAACTCGCCGCCACCGTCCAGCATCGCCTGCCGCACGATGTGCCCGGCCATCACCAGCACTTCCTTGTTCGCGATAGCCACCGGTCGCCCGTTCCGCAGCGCCGCAAGTGTGGGCGTCAGCCCTGCCGCACCCGCCGTTCCCACGAGCACGATGTCGACGTCCGGCGCGACCGCCATCTCATCCATCGAAAGCGTCTGCGTGCCCGCGGCTTCCATCGCATCCCGGAGCGCCGGCGACTCGACGGCTGCCGAGGCATAGCGCGGCCGAAACGCGGCTACCTGCCGGGCCAGTTCCTCGCTGTTTCGGCCAGCAGCGAGTGCCACGACCTGGAAGCGCTCCGGGAGTTGCGCGATGACATCCAGCGCCTGGCGCCCGATCGAACCCGTCGATCCGAGCACGGCGACGCGAAGAGGTGCGTTCACGTCTCCATGGTACGTGGTCCAGCACCGCCGGGACCAACGTCCGAACCCGGGAGAGCACCGAAATGAGCGAGTTGGCCGCGTGACACGTATCTCGCCCCAGCGCGTACGCGTGCCCAATCGCAATTCTCCTCCACAACAGCGGCGAACCAGGACAGGACCTCGCTGCTCCCGAACTTGAACCCGATACCCGGCCGCGCATCATAGAGGCCGAGCGCCGCTATCGTGTCGGGAACCTGTACATAAAACCGGAAGATCACCGGCGCTGTAGTCGGCTATCAACCGTTCGGCGGCATTGGCATGTCGGGCCCCGGCGACAACGCCGGTGGGCCGGGCTACCTGCTCCAGTTCATGGCCCCGCGCGTAACCACCGAAGATTCGGTCCGGCGCGCTTCGCAACCGAACGTGACGCGTAAAGGTGCGCGAAAAGCGCGCCCGGGCCAGAATGGTCGTACCAGCTTTTCGAGGGAGAGCACATGGCCCAAGCCGTGCACGAACCGGAGACGCACGACCGGAACATCGCCCAGGCGCATGACGCCGCTCCTGACTACGAGAACGAGACCGCACCGATCCACTACGACATCAAGGAGTACTTTGGTGCCGGGCAGACGTTCCTCGCCGGGCTCCTGGGTGTGATCGCCCTTGCCGGGGGCATCATTGCCGGCCTGCTCTTCGCCAACAACTAGCTCCCCTCGTCCCGCTGCGTAAAGCCCGCACCGGGCGCATCGCTCTTTCCTCGTCAGAACGGGAGTGCTAGTGCAGAATACGCGCCAATGAGCGATGAGCTTGCGCGTCTCGATCCTGTTGGCCGTGTTCTAGGCACCGACGAAGCAACACCCCTCGAATTCTGGGTCGCCGTTAACCCCGACCGGTACCTCCAACTCGACGACGTTGTCGCCCTCGAACGCCGCCTGCCCGACGGCCAGACGGTCCAAATGTTCGGCGTCGTCTCGCAGGTGCGCGCCCGCCACGAAGGTGCTCGCTTCGATAGCGACGTCTTCCTCATCGCCGATGGCAAGCTCCCCGCGGGGCTGAGCGAAGCCGCGAAGATCCTCGCCACCCGCTTCGAACCGGAAGTCTTCGTCCCGCCCCTCCCCGGCGCCGAAGTCCGCCGCGCCGAAGGCCCCGACCGCGACCGGGCGCTGTTCTTCGACAACATGACGTACCGGCTCCCCATCGGCCTCTCGCGCGATGGAGAGCCCCTGTTCGCGAACTTCGAATTCCTCGATGGCACCCGGGGCGCCCACGTCAACATCAGCGGCGTTTCCGGCGTCGCCACCAAGACGACCTACGCCACGTTCCTGCTCTACAGCCTCTTCCATTCTGGCCTGCTGCAGGACACCCGGCGCGGCCCCAACACTCAGGCCATCATCTTCAACGTCAAGGGCGAAGACCTGCTCTTCCTCGACCACGAAAACCGCGTGCTCACCGACGAAGACCGCGAGCGGTATCGCGCGCTCGGCCTCCCCGTCGGTGCCTTCCAGAGCGTCGAATTCTGGGCGCCGCCACGCCGCCGCGACCGCACCGGCGCGCCCTGGGTGAACAGCCGCCACGACGGCGTCGGCTCCTTCTTCTGGAGCATCTACGACTTCTGCCAGGAAGACCTGCTCCCCTACCTCTTCACCGACGCCGAAGACGACCGCGCGCAGTACCCCATCGTCATCCACAACGTCATGGCGCAGTTGCGCCTCTGCGAGGACGGGGGCGAAGGCGGGGCGCGCTTCCTCGCCGACGAAGCTGGTCCGGCGACCACTATCCGCGACTTCGCATCCCTCGTTCGCTACATCGAAGCCCGCCTCTACCACGAAGATACGCGCGAGCTCTGGGCCGGTTCGGCGATCGGGCAGGGCACGATCAACGCGTTCGTCCGAAGGCTGCACGGCGCCGTCCGTCACCTCGACGTCGTCATTCGCGGCGATGTCCCGAACCCGGAGGAGCACCGCATCCGCCGCCAGAAGCAGCTCACCGTCGTCGATCTGCACAACCTCAACGACCGCGCTCAGCGTTTCGTCGTCGGCGCGGTCCTCCGCGAGGCGTTCGACGACAAAGAGGCGGCCGGCAGCGACGGCCTCCTCTTCGTTGTCCTCGACGAGCTGAACAAGTACGCCCCACGCGAGGGTTCGAGCCCGATCAAAGAAATCATCCTCGACATCGCCGAGCGTGGCCGTTCGCTGGGCATCATCCTCATCGGCGCCCAGCAGACCGCCAGCGAGGTCGAGCGCCGCGTGGTGGCGAACTCCGCGATTCGCGTCGTGGGCCGCCTCGACAGCGCCGAGGCCGGTCGCGAGGAGTATGGGTTCCTGCCCCCGGCGCAGCGTCAGCGCGCGACCATCATCAAGCCCGGGACCATGATCGTCTCGCAGCCTGAACTCCCGGTGCCCGTCGTCCTCGAATTCCCGTTTCCGGCGTGGGCCACCCGTGCGAGCGAAGCCAGCCCGGCGTCGGCCGCCGCGCTCTCCGCCGGCCTCAACGGCTCCGACAACCCGCTCGACGACTGGATGAAGGACTAGCCGTGCGCATCCTCCACACCTCTGACTGGCACGTCGGGCGCACCATCCGGGGCCGCAGCCGCGAAGACGAGCACCGGGCCGTCCTCGCCGAGCTCGCCGACGTCGCCCGCCGCGAAGAAGTTGACCTTGTGCTCGTCGCCGGCGACCTCTTCGATACCGCGGCGCCCTCCCCGCAGGCCGAGGAAATCGTCTACAAGGCCCTCCTTGAGCTCGTGACCACCGGCGCTCACGTCGCGCTCATCGCGGGCAACCACGACAACCCACGCCGCCTCCGCGCGGTGAGCCCGCTCCTCGAACTGGCGCGTGTCCACTGCGTCACCGAACCCACCCGGCCCGACGACGGCGGTTTGCTCACAATCCAGGCGAAGTCAGGCGAGACCGCGAAGGTCGCCTGCGTCCCCTGGATCTCCCAGCGAAAAATCGTGAGCGCCACCGCCCTCATGGAGCAGGACGCCGCGGGCCACGCCGCGCTCTACGCAACGGAATACCGCCGCTTCCTCGACTTCCTTTGCGCCGGGTTCGACCAGTCGTCGGTCAACGTCGTCATGGCCCACGCGGCCATCGTCGACGCCGTCACCGACGGCTCCGAGCGGGTGGCCCAGACCATCTTCGACTACTGCATCCCTGCGCAGGCCTTCCCGCAAACCGCGCATTACGTGGCGCTCGGCCATTTCCATCGCGCGCAACGCTGCCCGGCGCCCACGAAGGTCTGGTTCTCCGGCTCGCCGCTGCAACTCGATTTCGGCGACACCGACGAACGGAAGAAGGTCCTCATCATCGACGCCCAGCCGGGTATCCCCGCCGAGGTGCGGGAAGTCCCGCTGACCAGCGGCCGCGCCCTGAAGACGCTCCGCGGCCGCCTCGACGAGGTCATCGAGCAGGCCGCCGGCGCCGGCGATGCCTACCTCCGGGTCTTCCTCGACGAACCCGCCCGCGCCGGCCTCGCCGAAGCCGTCCGCGAGCGCCTGCCCAACGCCGTGGACGTGCGCATCGTCCAGCCCCAGCGCGACGACGAGCCTGCCACGGTCGCGGAGGAGCACGATGCCTCGCCAGTCGAGTTGTTCACCCGCTACCTCGAAGAGCGCAACGCCGCCGACGAGCGCGTCATCGCCCTGTTCAACGAACTGCTGGAGGAAGCCCTTGCGGCCGACGCGACTTGAGATCAGCGGCTTCGCATCCTTCCGCGAGCGCACCGTCATCGACTTCGGCGATGCGGATCTCTTCGTGCTCACCGGCCCGACTGGCGCCGGTAAGTCCAGCATCATCGACGCCATTACCTTCGCGCTCTACGGCGCGGTCCCGCGCTACGACAACCGCAACCTCGTCGCGCCCATCATCACGCAGGGCATGCTCGAAGCGAAGGTTCGCCTCGATTTCACCGTTGGCGGCGAAGCCTACACCGCCGTTCGCGTCGTACGCCGAACCGCCACCGGCGCCAGCACCCGCGAAGCCCGCCTCGAACATAACGGCCGCAGCCTTGCCGAAAACGCGAACGACCTAACCGCGAGGATCACCGATCTGCTCGGCCTTACCTTCGACCACTTCCAGAAGTGCGTTGTTCTCCCGCAGGGCGACTTCGCCCGCTTCCTCCACGATCCGCCCCGCGACCGGCAGGACCTGCTCGTCAAGCTGCTCGACCTCGAGGTCTATCGCGAGATGGCGCGTGTAGCGAACCAGCGCGCGGCGGTCGCCGATTCCCAGGCGAGGAATTGCCAGGAGCGCCTCGAAGGCGAACTCCGGAACGCCACCGAGGAAAACCTGGAGCTCCTTCGCAGCCGCGAGCAGCAACTTGCCGAACTGGTAGAGCGCATCGAGCAGGACGCTCCTCGCCTGGAGGACCTCGCCGCCCGGCGCCGCTCCGCCGAACAGGAGGCCGACACCGCGCGCCGGGCCTGCCAGCTCCTCGAAGCCCTTCGCACTCCCGATGGCGTCGACCAGCTCGCGAACGAACTGGCGGCAGCCGAAGCTGCCGCGCGCAGCACCGCCGAGGCGCTCCGCGACGCCGCCGAACAGGTCGAACACGCCGTCGCCGCGCTGGAACAGTTGCCCGCCCGCGCCGAACTCGAGGCCGCGCGCCGCGACCACGCGGACGCCGCACGCATCGAGCAGGAACTTCGGCGCGCCGAGTCCGAAGTCCGGTCCACCGCGGAGAAAGAACGCCGCGCCAAAGCCGCCTGCGACGCCGCCGAGCAGGAATTCGAAGCGGCCAGGGAGCGCCGCCAGCAGATCCTCCACGACAACTACGCCTACGCCGTCGCGCAGAAGCTCCGGAAGGGCGACACCTGCCCGGTCTGCGGCGAAGTCCTGCAGTCCGATCCCCGGCTCGAGACGCCCGAAGGCCTCGAACAGGCCACCGCCGATCGCGATGCAGCGCAAGAGCGCCTCAACGCCGCCCGGGCCGCCCTCGAGCGGGCCCAGCGCGAAGCCGAACGCGCTGCTGCCCGCTCCGACGCGCTCGACAAGCAGGCGGCGGAACTCCGGAAGCGCCTTCATGGCCAGCCCTCGCCCGCGGAACTCGAAGAACTGCTGGCCAAAGTGGATGTTGCAGAGAAGCGCGCCCAACAGGCCCGCGCCGCCCAGAAGCAGGCGGCACAGGCTCAGCGTGCCGCCGAAGGGCGGCTCGAGCAGCTTCGCGAACACGAGGACGCTGCCTGGCGCGACTTCGACCGCGCCCGCGATAGCGTCGCCACTCTCGACCCGCCCGACATCCCCCGCCGGGAACTCGCTGCCGCGTGGGCGACGCTTGTCGGTTGGGCCCGGGCGCAGCTCCCCGCACAGCAATCCGCGGTCGCTGCCGCTGAAGACCGTATCCGCGAACTCGACGCGGAACGCGAACGCATCCTCGAAGAACAGCGGAGCCAGTGCGCGGCGCTCGACGTGCAGGTGACCGCGGGGTCGCCGCGCGACGCCGCTCGCGCCGCGTACGAGCGGGCGGGCGTCCTGGTCCAGGCGCTCCAGGAACAACTCGAAATCGCCGCGCAGCTTCGCGAGGAGCTCAGGCGCCACCGGGAGGAAGCCGAAGTCGCCCGCACCCTCCACGAGCACCTGCGGACGAACCGTTTCGAGAACTGGTACCTCGGCCGCGCCTTCCGCCGCCTCGTTCGCCGCGCCTCCGACCTCCTCGAGGAGCTCTCAAACAACCAGTACGCCCTCGACGTTACCGAAACGAACGACTTTGTGGTCATCGACCACACCAACGCCGACGAGCGGCGCTTCATCCGCACGCTCTCCGGCGGCGAAACCTTCCTCGCGTCCCTGTCGCTTGCTCTCGCGCTCGCCGACAACCTGGCCGACATGGCCGCGAACGGCGCCGCCCGCCTCGAAGCCATCTTTCTCGACGAGGGATTTGGCACTCTCGACCCCGACACGCTCGACACCGTTGCCAGCGCCCTCGAGGAGCTCGGCTCCGGCGGCCGTATGGTTGGCGTCGTCACCCACGTCCGCGACCTCGCCGAGCGGTTGCCGGTTCGCTTCGAAGTCCGCAAAGAAGGCCGCTCGTCCAGGGTCGAAAAGGTGATGGTCTGATGGCGTTCCACTTTGCGGTCGAATCCTGGGCCCCGGAATACGGCGTGCCTGCCGCTCCCTCCGAATCACGAGTCCAGCCCGACGTGCGCCTCGATGTCGAACTCACCGAGCGCGAATGGCGGCCCCTCGCCCCGGCCAGCACACCCGCGATCGAAGTCCTCTTCGTCGACGGCGTCCAGCGCGTCGATGCCCGCATCTGGATCACCGGCGAAGACGGGCTTTCGCGTCCCGGCCTCTGCGCGTCCTATGCGGCGGGCGCCGTGTACTGCGCCGGGAGCGCCATCGTCCAGGAGCCGCTTGTCGGCCGCTCGGTCATCGCCGAACTCTTCGGCGAACCGATCGATGCCGGCCTCGTGCGGTACGAACCGGCCGCCTCCACCACCTCGGCCGTCGAAGCGCTCTTCGACCAGCTCGAAAAGCAGCGCCGCGAACTCGAAATCACGGCCTCGCGCGGCGTCGAAGCGGAACTCGTGGTCCTCGACGGTTCGCTGTACGAACGCGACGCCATCCCCAACGCCATCGGCTACCTCAAGAGCCACGAAGTCACCTACGTCACTGGACCGCCGGCGCGCACTATCCCCGCGCTCGAACCCGGCCAGCGCACGCCCATCTTCCTCACGAAGACGAGCTGGAGCCGCTATTCCTGGTACCTTCGGCTTCCCTGCCGCCGCGACCATCCCTGGTCCGGCATTGTTCGCTGCGAAGCCGCATCCACGCTCCGGTTCAGCGAGGTCCAGCGCCTCGCCGACCTCTCCGCTGCGACCCTGCCCCTGTTCTCGTCCGAGGCGCACAAGGACACGCGCGCTCCGCAGAACCTCTATCCCATCGCCGGGCTCGAACGCGAACTTCGCCACCGCCTCGGTGACCAGCAGCTCCTCTACCGCGCTCTCCGCGACGCCTCCGCCGCGCTGCCACCGGTCGCAGTTGCCATGGATTCGCTCCCGTTCGATAGTTAGCGCGCTGTGGCGCCCGGCTCCGAGAACCCCCTCCGCCCCGAACACTTCGAGCGCATCGATACGTCCGACGACAGCGCGTTCTACTCCATCCCGCGCTTCGTTACGCACATCGACGACGCTGCAATCGCCGCTATCCGGGACTTCTACGCGGCGATGCTGCCTCCGCGTGGCCACGTCCTCGACCTCATGTCGAGCTGGGTCTCCCACCTCCCGGAAGACGGCCGGTACTCAGGCGTCACCGGCCTCGGGCTGAATGCCAACGAACTCGCCGCCAACCCACTGCTCACCCGGACCCTTGTCCACGACCTCAACCGCGAACCGCGTCTCCCCTTCGAAGACGCCGAATTCGCGTCCGCCGTCTGTACTGTCTCGGTCCAGTACCTCACTCGTCCGGTCGAAGTCTTCGCCGAAATTGGCCGGGTGCTCGAACCGGGGGCGCCGTTCGTCGTCACCTACTCGAATCGCTGCTTTCCCACGAAGGCGGTGGCAATCTGGCGCGCCCTCGACGACCGCGGCCACGCCGACCTCATCGGCCTCTACTTCCGGCTTTCGGGCCTCTTCGAACCCGCTCGCGCCTACGACCTCAGTCCCAATCCCGGTCGCACCGACCCCGTGTACGCCGTCGTCGCGAACCGCCTCGCGCCGGCGGATTAGACGACCATCGGCTCCCGCCGCGTGAACTCGTACAGCTTCGCCGGGCGGTGCGCCCCTTCCTTCCGTGTCTCGCCCGTTTCCCGGATGATCCCGAGGCTCACCACCCGGCGCCGGAAGTTTCGCTTGTCCATCGGCTCCCCAAGGATTGCCTCGTACACCCGTTGCATTTGGGTCAGCGTGAACTTCTCGGGCAGCAGGCTGTACACCACGTTCGTGTACTCCAGCTTGTTCCGCAGCCGCTGTTCGGCGTACTCGACGACCCGGTTGTTTTCGAACGCGAGTCGCGGTAACCGCCGTACCGGGTGCCACTGCGGCCGCCATTCCAGGTGGGGTCGAAGCCGCGTCCGTGCGTAGTCGACCAGCGCGAAGTAGGTGACCACCACCTCCGCCACGCCCTCACCCAGCCGATCGAACGTGAAGAGCTGCTCGAGGTACACGTCGGAAACGCCGGTCTCGTCGGCCAGCTTCCGAACGGCCGCGCCGGCCAGTGATTCGCCTTCCAGCAGCAAGCCGCCGGGCAGCGCCCACTCGCCCTTCGCAGGCTCCGCTGCCCGCTCGATGAGCAGTACCGAAAGCTCTTCGTGGACGACCGTGAAGATAACCAGGACGACCGCCGTACTCACCGGCACCAGTGTATACGGCGGTCGTTCCAGGCGGTCCGGCGGGCCACTAGACCCGCGGCGCTACCTCTCGCATGAACCACCGCAGCCGCTGAATGAGCTCCTGCACCGACCGTGCCGCCCACGACAGCATCAGCTCGTCGAGGCCGGCGTCGCGGTATGCCCGGATGTCCGCAGCCTGCTCCTCCGGCGTCCCGGTAAGCGGCCAGCGGTCGCCCGAAGGCCGCGTCCGGCCGCCCGGCATGTGCCGCATGCAAATGGGGCCCGGTTCGCGGCCGAATTCCTTGCACCGCTCCTGGTACGTCTTCACACCCTCTGCCAGTTCTGCCGGCGAGAGGTTGATCGGGTGCCACCCATCGCCCAGTTCCGCCGCTCGCCGGATGCTCGGAGCGCCGTTGCCGCCGACCCAAATCGGGATGGTGCCCCGCCGGTCGCGGCCCGCCTTCGGGAACATGCGCATCGACGCGTACCGCTTGTACCTACCTTCGAACGTCGACGTCTCCGTCTCCCAGAGGTTCCGGTACACGCGCAGCGCCTCGTCGGTTCGCGGCCCGCGCTCTTCGAACGGCACGCTCAGCGCGTCGAACTCCTCTTTCAGCCAGCCCGCGCCCACACCCACGACGAGCCGGCCATTGCTCAGGTAGTCGACGGTGCTCAGGAACTTCGCCGCGAACACCGGGTCGCGGTACGGCGCGATGAGCACGCTCGTTCCCAGTGTCACGTGCGACGTCTCGGCCGCGAGGAATGCGAGCACCGCCAGCGGCTCGTCCATGAACTCGGGGATGTAGCTCGAGCCCTCCGGCACGATGATGTGGTCGCTCACCCAGAGCGAATCGAAGCCAAGGTCCTCCACAGCGCGGGCAACCGCGCGGATGGCCTCGGGTGTGGCGAACTGGTTCGCCTGCGGAATCGCGACGCCGTAGCGCATGCAGTGCTCCTTCTTGTTAAACTGGTGGCCAGACAATCACCAACCAGCGTGAAACGCGCAACCGCGCACCGCTGAGGGTGACCGAACCCCTCGTCGCTGGCTACAATGACTGCGGAGAGGTCGCATAGTGGCCTAGTGCGGGCGCCTGCTAAGCGCTTACCGGGGGAAACCTCGGTCGTGGGTTCGAATCCCACCCTCTCCGCCACTTCCCCTGACACTACCTGCCGGCCGCCACTGCTCGGAGCCACCGGCATCGGACCATCCGAAGCCCCTGAGGCCTTCCCATGAAGTACTACCTCTGGACCGTCGGCTGTCAGATGAACAAGGCCGACAGCGAGAAGTTGGCGGCAGGTTTCACGCGTCTCGGCCTCAAGCCCACCGACCGCATGGAACGGGCCGACATCGTCGTCCTGAATACCTGCAGCGTTCGTCAGCACGCCGAGGACCGCGCCTACTCCAAGCTCGGCCGCGTTCGTCAGCTCAAGGAGCAGCGCCCCGACCTGAAGGTCGCGCTCATGGGCTGCATGGTCGGCCTCAAGACCGACGAGCTCGAACGCCGCTTCCCACAGGTCGATGTCTTCGCGCGCCCACAGCAGTTCGAACCGATCATCGAACTCGTGCAGGGCCCGTCCGAGGACCTCGGCGGCGAATTCTGGCCTACTACCTACGCCATTCCCGAAGGCCCCTGCGCCTTCGTTCCCGTCGTTCACGGCTGCAATAAGTTCTGCACCTACTGCATCGTCCCCTACCGCCGTGGCCGCGAGAAGAGCCGCCCGATCGACGAAATCGTGCGCGAAGTCGCCTACCTCACCGCACAGGGCGTCCGCGAAGTAACCCTCCTCGGACAGACCGTCGAAGCGTACGGGCACGACCTTCCCGACCAGCCCGACCTCGGTGACCTTATGCGCGCACTTTCCGAACTCGAGCGGCTCGACCGGATCCGCTTCCTCACGTCCTACCCGAAGGACATGACGCATCGCATCCTCGAAGCCGTCGCCGAACTGCCCAAGGTCATGGAGTGCTTCTCGCTCCCCGTCCAGGCAGGCAGCGACCGCGTCCTCGAGTCGATGCGCCGCGGCTACACCATTGCCGAATACCTCGACAAGATCCGCGAGCTCCGCGAACTAATGCCGAACGCCGGCATTACCACCGACGTCATCGTCGGCTACCCCGGCGAAACTGAAGAGGATTTCGAACAGACCTGCGCCATCCTCGAAGAGGTGCGCTTCGACAAAGTCCACGTCGCCGCATACTCTCCGCGGCCCGGCACCATCGCCTGGCGAAAGATGGAGGACGACGTGCCCGCCGAGGTGAAGGCCGAGCGCCTGCACCGCGTCGAAGCTATCGAGGCCCGTATCTCACAGGAGATCAACAACACCTACGTGGGCACGGTCCAGGAAGTCCTCGTCGAAGGCGTGCGCGGCGACCAGCCGTTCGGCCGCACCCGAACCGGCAAGCTCGTGCACATCGATGCCCCGGCACGGGTTGGGTCCATGGTCGACGTGCGCATCGAACACGCCGGACCGTTCTCGCTCCGCGGTGTCCCCGAAGACGCCCTCGTGCTGGTCTGACATCCTGATCCGCCAGGTGCTGCCAGCGCGTCGCGCATAGCAGTAGACTGCGCGCACCACCACTCAGGAGGTTCGCCATGAGGGGCTATGCCGATAGCGGCGACCTGCTGCCGATCATCGTGGGAGCTATCGTCGCGGTTGCCCTGGTCGTTTTTGGGCTCGCAACTGCGTAGGCGTGTGTTCCGGCCCGGTTGCGGCCACGAAAAAAGAGCCGCTCGTGCGGCTCTTCTCGGTTGTTTCAATTGGTGGAGACGAGGGGATTCGAACCCCTGACCCTCACACTGCCAGTGTGATGCTCTCCCAACTGAGCTACGTCCCCAGCCAGTAGTTCGATGGTAGCAGTGCGGCAGCTTTCGGCCAAACAGATTCGTACGACATAAGTGCGCTTAGCGCCGTCCCCGTGGGTCCAGGGCATCGCGCAAACCGTCGCCGAGGAACGTGAAGCACAGCATCAGCGTCGCGATCGCTGCCGCCGGTACCAGGATCATCCATTCACTCGCCCGGTAGTACGTGTACCCGTCGTACACGAGCGTGCCCAGGCTCGCTGCCGGCGGCTGAAGCCCGAACCCGATAATCGCGAGCACCGCTTCCGCGTAGATCGCCAGCGGAATCCCGAACGTGACCGCGACGATGATCGGCCCCATCGCGTTGGGCAGCATGTGTGTGAACACGATGCGCCGCGACGACGCTCCGAGCGCCCGCGCGGCCGTTACATAATCCGCTTCCTTCAGCGCGAGCATCTGGCCCCGGACTAGCCGCGCCACCGTCACCCAGCCCACCAGCGAGATCGCGAGGATGACCTGCAGCACTTCGCCCGAAAGCCCCGGGATCTGGGGGTCGCCCGAGCCGATGATGGGCCAGTTCCGCTCCGAGAGCACCGCGCGCAGGATGATGATTGCCAGCAGGTCCGGGAACGCGTACGCGATGTCAACGATCCGCATCATCACGTTGTCACCGAGTCGGCCACCCAGCGCTGCGGCCGCCCCCACGAGCACGCCGATGACGACCACCACCAGCTGCGTGCCGATGCCGATCTGGAGCGAGATCCGCATCCCTTCCCAGGTTCGCGCCCACGTATCGCGCCCGAGGTTGTCAGTCCCCAGGAAGTGCGACCAGCTCGGACCCTGGAACGCCTCCCGGGGCGCCGTCTGCGACGGCGAGTAGCGTTCGATGCCCGGGATTAGAGCCGCGCCGAACGCCAGCAGGATCAACACGATCAGCACGACGCCGCCGGCCACGGCCGGCCGGTTCCGCAGCAGCCGGTCCCATGCCTGTCGCCAGAGGCCGCGCTGCTGAAGCCTGAGGATCGCCTCATCGCCAGCAATCGCGATGACCGTGGTTTGCTGTGTCGCCATCTCAGTACCTGATCCTCGGGTCTGCGATCCCGTATGCGATGTCGACGAGCAGGTTCACGACCGCGATGGCCACGGCGTACAGCAACGTCGTCCCCATGATCATTCCGTAGTCGCGGAGCATCACCGCGTCGACGAACGCCGTCCCGAGGCCGCCTACGGCAAAGAACCGCTCAATAACGAACGACCCCGTGATGAGCCCGGCCAGGATCGGCCCGGCCACCGTCAGCACCGGGATCAGGGCGTTTCGCACCGCATGCCGCACGATGATGCGGAACTCCTGCACGCCCTTGGCCCGCGCTGTTCGGATGTAGTCCTGGCGCAGCACCTCCAGCATCGAAGCCCGCGTAATGCGGGCGATGAACGCCAGCGGCAACAACCCGAGCGCTATCGTCGGCAGGACCATCTTCCGCGGGTTCCCGAACTCCCAGCCGAGCACGTCGAACCAGCCCAACTTCAACGCAAGGAAGATGATGAGGAACACCCCGACCACGAAGTTCGGCACCGCCGCTCCCACCGTTGCCACGAACACCCCCACATAGTCCGGCCACCGGTTCTGGTTCACTGCGGAGACAACCCCGAGCGTTAATCCACCCACAAGTGCGAATACGAACGCGCACAGTCCCAGCTGCAACGTCTTCGGCAGCCGTTCCCGCACGATATCCGTTACTGGCCGGTCCTGGTTGAACGAAATCCCCAGGTCCCCTTTCACCAGGTTCTCGAGGAATGTTCGGTATTGTTCGAGGAGCGAACCATCGAGGTTGTACCGCGCTTCCAGGTTGCGCTTCGTCGCTTCGGGTAACGGCTTCTCGTGATCGAAGGGGCCGCCCGGTACAGCGTGCATGAGGAAGAACGTGATGGTCGCAATCGCCCAGATCAGCGGTATGAATGCGAGGATTCGTCGCAGGATATAACCAGCCACTGGCGAGCCTCGTTTCTCTCCCCTGGGCGCATTCTATGTGGCGAAAGGGGCGCGGGACCGTGCCCGCGCCCCTTCGATAAATGACTAATCTCTATTGATCAGTCCTTCAGGTACCACTCCTCAGGTGCCCAGTCCGCCGCAAGCACCCGGTCCTGCGACGTGTGGAACTCGCGCAGTCCGCCAACGTTCGGCTTGATGAGCACGTGGTTCGCCTGGTGGTACATCGGCGCCACGCCACACACCCGCGTCACGATCAGTTCGTTGATCTCGCGGTACAGCTCGAGCCGTTCTTCGTTGTCGGTGTTGAACCGGGCCTGGTCGACCAGCCGATCGATATCCGGGTCCGAGCAGGAATAGTGGTTCAGCGTTCCGCCCGATTCATACTGACCCAATACCCAGTTCTCGGGGTCCGGGTAGTCCTGCTGCCATCCGCCCGGGAAGAGTTCAAAGTTTTCCGTCGTGAACCGCTGCGCGCGCGTCGCCGCGTCCACCACTTCGATGTCCACGTCGATGTTCAGGTGTTCCTTGAACTCCGACTGCAGGAACTGGGCCAGCGCCGTGTTCTGCGGGCTGTCGCGAACCAGGATCGTCAGCCGCGGGAAGCCTTCCCCGTTCGGGTAGCCCGCCTCTTCGAGCAGTTGCCGCGCCGCGTCCGGGTCGAACCCGACCTCGTCGTCAAATGCTCCTTCGTCGATCTGCGCCACGTCGGCCGGGATCCACGTCGTGGTCGGCAGTCCCGCGCCCTGCAACACCACGTTCGCCAGCGTCTCACGGTCGATCGCCCGCGAAAGCGCCAGGCGGACCTTCTCGTTGTCGAGTGGCGGCCGCGACAACTGCATCTGCAGCCCAAGCGTCCGCGGCAGCGGATAGCTCAGCAGCTGGTCGCCCATCTCGTTTCGCAGGACCGTCAGGTTCGCCTGGTCCGCCAGCGCAACCTGCACCTCGCCCGAGCGGAACGCATTGTTCGCCTGGGCGTTGTCCTCGATGTACACGAACTCAATCCGGTCGAGATAGGCCGGGTGTTCGCCCGCGTAGTTTTCGTTGCGCACAAACACGGCGCCCGACTTCGGCGTGTAGCTCTCAAGTACGAACGGTCCGTTGAACGCCAGCGTCGTCGGGTCGCTCGGCCACGGCGCGTTCGATTCCGGCACGATATGGCGCGGCACCGGGTAGGTCATCCACATCGTGAGGATGATGGGCCACGTCGGCTGCGCTTCGATCAGCCGGTACTCGATCGTCTTCTCGTCGATCGCTCGGACACCAATCGCTTCGCGAAGCTGGGCCTTCTCCTCCTCCGACTTCGCCGCGACCCCGGCTTCCGGATCACCGTTCGACTGGTAGTACTCGTCGCAGCCAACGATGTTCGAAAGCAGGTACTGGTACTGACCAGCGATGTCGGGATCACATGTCCGGTGAACACCCGCTACAAAGTCCTCCGCGGTAAGCGGCTGCCCGTCCGACCAGCGGAGGTCGTCCTTCAGCGTCACCGTGTACGTCAGCCCATCGTCCGAAACCTCGGGCTCACCGGCCGCCATTTCGGGGACGGGTTCGTTTTCCAGGTTCAGCTTGTACAGACCGCGCCAGACAAAGCCGTGGTGTCCGATGTCCTGTGCGAAGCTCGAGAAGTGCGGATCCCACGACTGCACGTCAACGTAATGCACTCTCAGCGACCCGCCCTGGCGCGGCTCGCCGTCCCCTGTCTGCGTACCGGTACCGGTGCCCCCATTTCCGGACCCGTCGCTGTCGTCATCGTCATCGCCACAGGCGACAGCAAGCCCCATGATCGCAACGATGGCGAACATTGTTAACAGCAATCGCCATTTGGGATTATTCACCGCGAATTGTCCCCTCCTCGTTCTATGCGGGCGGTAAAATGCACGCGCTTTCGCAGAACTGTCAATACAACGCTCGCGTGCAACAAAGGATTACGTTTGCGTAATCTACACCTCCTCTAACTGGCTCACCCCGCCCAGGTGCCAGTGATTCGCGTACCTTCCAAGGCTATCGAGCGGAACGTCTCGCTCGTATTGCGAGACTCCATCGGTCGTCTCGGGATGGCTGCGATTCAGGAGTCACTATTCCCTTCTCTACAATCGCGCCTGGAGCCCTAACCGCAATCCTGGGCACACCTAGTCTGCCCTTTACCGGCTCTTAATTCTACGGTCCCCGGTCACCCCCGGATTTATCCCTACGGTCGCTCGTTTCGCCCGGAGCCTTTACGCTGCCTTCAAATTCTTCCCTGGTGATCGTGTGTCCCGAGTCTTGGCCATCGTCTCCGTCCTTGGTCGTGATCAGAAGGGCGTTGTCGCCCGCATCAGCACCTACCTCGCCGAGCGAGACGTCAACATTGAAGATATCGAGCAGCGAGTGGTGCGCGGACAGTTCTTGATGGACATGCTCGTCGACATCACCGATGCCTCCGCCTCCCTCGACGAGCTCGTCACTGGTCTGCTCGACATTGGTTCCGAAATCGGGATGGAGATTCGCGTCAACCTCCACGGCGAACGCGAACGCCGTCGCGTGGCCATCCTGGTCAGCAAAGAGCCCCATTGCCTCGAACAGCTCATCGCCGACCACCGCGATGGCCTGCTCAACTGCGACTTCGTCACCGTGCTTGGCAACCACGAAACCCTGCGTCCCATCGCCGAAGCCGCC
This sequence comes from uncultured Anaerolineaceae bacterium, assembly GCA_964632355.1. Classification (GTDB taxonomy): domain Bacteria; phylum Chloroflexota; class Dehalococcoidia; order Tepidiformales; family Tepidiformaceae; genus JALOAP01. Next base: position 22,302 of record CAZWBW010000015.1, read on the forward strand.
GGGCTCCCATTCGAGTGGTACCCGAGCACCGACAAGGCCGCGCACGAGGACTTCCTGCTCGACCGCCTCAACGCTGCGAAGGCCGATGTCGTAGTGCTCGCCCGCTACATGCAGATCCTCACGCCCAAGATCGTCACGCCGTACGAAGGGCGCATCATCAACATCCACCCCTCGCTGCTGCCCCACTTCCCGGGTGCCAACCCCTACCGCCGGGCTTGGGAGGATGGTGTGCGCGTCAGCGGCTGCACCGCCCACTTCGTCACCGAAGAGCTCGACGCAGGCCCCATCATCCTGCAGGACGTCTTCCAGATTGACGTCGGCGTCGACACCGTCGATGACGTGCGCCGAAAGGGCCGCGCGCTCGAAGGTAAGGTGCTCAGCCGCGCCCTGCAGCTCTACCTGAACAACGAGATCGTGGTGATCAACGGGAAGGTCGTGTTCAAGCCCGGGATGCGCACCCTGCTTCGCGACCTGTCGACGCCGTAGCCGTACCGGCTACGCGCAGGCGGCGCAGCGTCCGTACAGCTCGAGGCTATGCGAATCGAGCTGGAACCCCTCGACCTCCGCGTTCTGGTGGATCAGGCTGTCGAGCTCCGGGTCCGAAAACTCTGTGATCGCGCCGCAGTCGTTGCAAATGAGATGGTGATGGTGCCCGCCGTGCGAGAGCTGGTAGCGAATACTCCCGTCTTCCAGTGTCATCCGGCACAGCACTTCCGACTCGAGAAGCAGCTTCACCGTCCGGAACACGGTTGCCCGCCCGACACCCGGGACGGCCGACGTGAGTTCCTCTACCGTGAACGGGCCGGAGAGCTCCTCGATCGCCTTCAGGATGCGGCGCCGTTGCCCCGTTACCCGGTGGCCAACAACCGCCAGCCGCGCCGTAACGTCAGTCGCTACCACAACCGGGATCGTAGGTAGGCCCGGATCGGGGTGTCAACGAACGGCGCTGTCCGCCAGCCGTTCCGGCGGCGCGACCACCTGCCACGCCATCTCCACGCCGGCCAGCTCACCGCGGTACACCTTGACTACGTGCTCAGGGCACGCCGGTAACATCACGTGGCCAACGCCAAGCCGCGAGCACGCCAGGTTCACAACATCCGGGATCTCGGTTCTGATCCCAATCACGCTTTCCGTCACGCGCGGCGGCAGCCCGAGGTGACGGCAGATCGCGCACTCGTGCACAGGGTCCTCCGGTCCGAAACGGGGGCCGGTCAACCCTACCAGTTCGCCCGGTGATAATGATTCTGCGCGCCTAAAGAACACCAGATTCGCGTCCGCTGGCTAACCCGTCATGCCCGCTGCCGCAACGTAGCATGGTGGCTCAGACCGCCCGCCACCAGGAGGCTGCCGAATGAACGTCGTCGTTGCAGGCGGCACCGGACTGCTCGGTGCGGCCATCGTCGAGGCCATGCTCGATGCCGGCCATACCGTATCCGTGCTCAGCCGCTCTGGTTCCCCCGACTCGCGCGTCCGTTCTCTCCGCGGCGACGTCACTCGGCCCGGATCGCTGCGCGGCCTCCTCGATGGCCAGGACGCGCTCGTCGACGCCGTCCAGTTCCCGAACTCTCCAATCGAAAACCCGAAGAAGGGGTACACCTTCGAACGCTTCGACCTCGGCGGCACCCGCAACCTCGTCGACGCAGCGAGGGAGGCCCGGGTTTCGCACTTCATCGGGCTTAGCGGCGCCGGCGCCGCCCCCGACGCCCCGTACCACTGGCTTCGCTACAAGTGGCAGGAAGAGCAGTACATCCGCGAGAGCGGCCTCACCCACACCATCTTCCGGCCCAGCTGGGTCTACGGGCCGGGCGATAAATCGCTGAACCGCTTCCTCGGCTTCGCCCGCTTCCTCCCCTTCGTGCCCGTCATCGGCGACGGCAAGACGCGGATCAACCCGCTGTTCGTGGACGACCTCGCCCGCCACACAGCTGCCGCGCTCACCACGCCCGCCGCCCGGGACCGCCTGTTCGAAATCGGAGGGCCCGACGTTCTCACCATGGACGACGTCATTCGCACGGCCCTTCGGGTTGCCGGCAAACGCCGCTTCCTGCTCCATCAGCCCGCCTGGCTCATAAAGGGGGTCGCTTCCATCGCCCAGCACCTCCCGGGCCGGCCGCTCACCCCCGACGCGATCGACTTCATCCTCATGGACGGGGTCTGCGATACCACAGCGGTCCGAGAGGCGTTCGGGCTCCCGCTCACCCCGCTGGCCGAGGCCCTGGCTACCTATCTCAGCCCCCGTTCCACAGCACAGAGCACCTAGCGTCCGGGTTCAGGCATCCGCCTCCTCTATTGCATGAATAGATCAGAGGTGCGAAGTCCCCCTTAATGGAGTACACTAACGGCAATTCGCCGCCGGCCCGCCCGCTGGCAGAACACTCGGGAAGGTTTCTGTGCGAGCTGATACCAACGACGTTGCGTTCCGTCTCCTTCTTGCTCTCGGTGACCTCTGGGACGGACTCCAACGAGCGAACATCGACCCCAGCCGCAAGGGGCTCCACCTCGCAAAGGAGTATCTCGGCGGTTACACCCGGTACTCCGCTGGACCCGCCGCCCGAGCACGCATCGTCGTCGAATGGAACGAATCCTCCCGGCATCTGCGCGTCCTCCGCTGCGACGACTGGCCGGGGTGCGAACAGGTCATCTCCGCCACCGTCGCCTACGTGCGCGAAGAGGCTCGCCGCGCCGGCCTCAGCGATATCGTCGATAGCGCCCTCGTGAAGGCCTGCAAGGAACCAACGCAGACCACCCGGCGCACCGTCACACCGGCCGCGGCAGCAGCAGCTTCCCGCAAGCCGATCGTCCGCTGACTACTGCCTCGAACGAACCCACTGCTTGGCGTGGTACGTAATCACGATGTCCGCGCCTGCCCGCCGGATCGACGTGAGCGCCTCGTCGATAGCACGTGACTCTTCGAGCCACCCGTTCTCTACGGCCGCCATCAGCATGCTGTACTCACCGCTCACGTTGTACGCGGCGACCGGCACTTCTACCGCGTCACGAACCTGTCGAATGATATCGAGGTAGGGCAGCGCCGGCTTCACCATCACCATGTCCGCGCCCTCGTCGAGGTCCGTCATCACCTCGTCGAGCGCCATCCGCGCATTCGCCGGGTCCATCTGGTAGCCACGCCGGTCGCCGAACGATGGTGCGCTGTCGGCCGCCTCCCGGAACGGGCCGTAGAACGCGCTCGCGAACTTCGCCGCGTACGACAGGATCGGCGTGTTCACGAACCCGGCGCTGTCCAGCGCCGCCCGGATCGCGCCCACCCGGCCGTCCATCATGTCGCTCGGCGCGATCACGTCGCAGCCCGCTTCCGCAAGGCTCACGGCCGTCTCCGAAAGCAACGGCAGCGTCGCGTCGTTGTCCACCTCGCCCGCCGGCGTAAGCACGCCGCAGTGCCCGTGGCTCGTGTATTCGCACAGGCACACATCGCCGATCACGAGGAGTTCCGGCCGCGTCTCTTTCAGCCGCCGAATCGCCTCCTGCACGATCCCGTCCCGCGCCCATGCCCCGCTGCCCTGCTCGTCCTTCGTCGCCGGCAGGCCGAACAGGAGCACCGCCGGGATCCCGAGGTCAACCAACTCCTTCGCCTCGTCCGCCAGCGAGTCCAGTCCCAGGCGGTACTGTCCCGGCATGCTCGGGATGGGTTCGCGGCCCGAGAGCCCCGCCTGTACGAAGACCGGGTACACGAGGTGGGCGGCTGTCAGTTCGGTTTCGCGGACGAGTGCGCGGAGCGCGGGCGTGCGTCGTAGCCTGCGCTGGCGGCGAAATGCGGGACTTTCCACGCGGGAATTCTAGCATCCGCGCTTCCCCGCCCCATTCCCCCTGCATACCATGAGGCCATGGAACGGCGACTCCCGCCTCAGTACGAAGGCTGGCAGAAGCACGAATCGGCGTTCCGCCGAATGACCACGCCTGAGCTCGTGAACGAGGTCCAGGACGGCTCGCCCGAGCGCCGCCTCGCCGCGCTCTCCGTCATCGACCTCAGCGAAGTCGACCCGCAGACCATCGAGGACTGGATTCGCACCCTCCCCGACGCCGAGGCCAACGAGCTCGCCGGCGCGATTCCCGCCCAGCGTCCCCATGCCAGTTGCGCCGACGATCTCCGCTGGGTCGAAGTCGCACGGCTCGGCTACGAACGCCGCCGGCTCCCGACCTTCCTCGTCATGCTCTTCTCGTCGCTCGAGGCGATGGATGCGCGCGGCTGCCCCGAAGCCGAGCGCGCGTGGGAGCTCATCGGCGACTGGCTCGCCCGCCTCTACGACGTCCTCGCCGAAGCCCACGAGTACGAAGCGCTCGACGACATTTCGCTGTTCGTGTTCGAAAACTACCTCGGTCGCCAGCCGATCTTCCTGGCGTTCTGCGACCTGCTCTCGCGCCACGAGCGGCTCGCCCTCCAGGTCAGCACCAACCCGGCGCAGCTCCTCGGCGAACTGCCGCCCGACTTGCAGCGCGATGCGCTCATCGAGGCCGAACGCGGGGGCGGTCTGAGCTTCCGTCAGTCCTGGGAAGCCCTCAACAACTTCTAATTCGCTACACGAGCCCGAGCGCCCGGAACACCTCCTCGAATGCGTTCAGGTTGCCCGGGTTGAAGTGCGGCAGCGTGTGTTTCACCCGCCCGTCCTGCCCGACGAGCACCACGGCGCGCCGCGACTTCTGCTCGTCCGCGTCCCACATCCCGTACTGCTTCACCGCTTCCGCATAGAAGTCGCTGATCAGCGGGAAGGGGAACGCATCCCGCTCCTGGAACTTTCGGTGCGAACCGAGCCCGTTCGTGTTGATGCCGAACACCTGCACGCCCGCATCCGCGAGGAGCTGGTGCTCCTGCGCGAACGCCTTCAGTTCGCTCGTGCAGATCGGCATCCCGTCGTCCTGGTAGAACACCAGCAATACCGGGCCCTTCTCCAGGGCCTCTGGCATCTTCACGGTGATCTGCTCGCCGTCTGTCGTGATCGCCGGCAGTTCGAACGGCGGTGCTTCGTCTCCCGCCGCCACCGGCGCTGGCCGGATCGGTACCTCTGGCCGCTCTTCTGTCGTCATGCGTCTTCCTCGAATCCCGGAGGCGTGCCCTCGATTCCCCGGGTCGCAGCCAGCACTCGGACCCGTCCCAGGCCTGCGCTGTCCGTGAGTTGCTCCAGTGCCCGCCGCCGCGCGAAGTACTCGCTCATGTCGTTCCGCGCTGCATCCACCAGGCCACCCAGTCCCAGCGCGTACAGGAACGACGATTGGCTTACCGGCCCGAACACCGCCATCCCCTCGTCCTCCGCGGCCGCCGCCAGCTCATCGAAGTTCACGTGCGTCGTGATGTCCTGCTCACCGACGTGGATGTAGGGGTTCTCGTGCGACGTGTGCCGGTAGAAGCACAGCAACGTGCCAGTCGTTCGCCACGGCGCCCAGAGCTGTTCCTGCGGGTATCCGTAGTCGAACGTCAGCACCGCGCCCTGCTCGACGAACCGGCACATCGCCCGCATCGTGGGGTACGCACGCGGGCTGACCTCGAATCTGCCCTCCTGTGGTGCGTCATCGATCGTTGCAACGCCCATGTGCACCTCCCGGAACGCCTCCCCGTCCCAGGTCACGCCCACCTCGACCGGCCCTCGTTCCGTGGCATCGAAGAGCCGCACGGGCAGCGCATCGAAGAATTCGTTCGAAACCACGACGCCGTGCTCGGCCGGCTCTGGCGGTTCGGCGCGCCACTCCACGCGCGGGTCGTCGCCCGGCTGGTTCGGTTCAATGGCTACATAACGAAGCGCATCCCGGAAGCCGTCGTTGCGACCCTCAGCCCAATCGAGCACCGAGCGGGCGAGCGCGCCGTTCCCGGCGCCCGGTTCGATGATGACGAACTCGCCCGGCTGGCCGAGTCTCACCCACGCTTCGCGGCACCACCCCGCAACCGCCCACCCGAACATCGGGTGGATCACCGGGCTTGTCAGGAAGTCGCCCTGTGGCCCGATGCGGCCCGGTTTCCGGTAGTACCCGTGCTCCGGGTGATACAGGGCCAGTTCCATAAACCGTTCGAACGAGATGGCTCCGCCCGCCATCTCGTCCAGGATCACGCGAATCAGCTGCGGGTTGCCCAGCGAGGCAGCCCCCGGATCGAGGTCAATGCTCACACCACGAGTCTACCGGTCCAACCCCCGCCGAACGAAGCGTTCCCGCTTGTTCGTCGCACGGCTGGCACGTACATTCGGGCCGGAGCGGGTGACTTCGTCGCCCGCTCGCTCTCTGCTAACGTAAGCAGAACATTTCGCCAGGGGCGAAGAATGGCCGCACCACCTCGTTCCGACACCATCGACACCGCGCTGCGGTACTTCGCCGGGGCCGTCAATCTCTTCGATCCCATACGCCTCCGGGTGTGGTCGGAACTCGGTCTTACCACAGCGCAGCTACGCGTCATGTACCTTGTTCGCGGCACCCCTGGCGTCACCGCCGGTGAACTCGCCCAGAAGCTCTCCGTCACACCGCCAACCATCTCCGGCATCGTCGATCGGCTCGTGAAGCTCGGCCTCGTGCGCCGCGAAGATGACGAATCCGACCGCCGCCTTGTCCGCAACCATCTCACCGAAAAAGGCGAAGCTGCCTGCGGGTGGCTCGAACGCGGCCTCGCCCGCTACACCCGCCGCATCATCTCCGAGATGGCGGACGAGGACGTCGAAGCGTTCATCAGCGGGCTCAAGGCGTTCGTCGAAGCCGCCGAGCGCCTCTCGCGGGTCGAACCCAATCTCGCCGATGTCGCGATGTCGAGGGAGAGTTCTCGGTGAGCCAGCCGAAGCGTGTCCGCACCATCGATCTTGAGAACCCGTTCGTCGAGTCGTTCGACGGTATGTGCGAACTCCTGCTCATTCGCCACGGCGAGCAGGAGTTCTATTCGAACATCCCCCTCGGCGAGGCGCTCGACGCACCGCTCTCGGAACTCGGCCGTAAGCAGGCGGTAGCCGTCGGCGAACGGCTTGCACCTGCGCGGCTCGGAGCCGTTTACTGTTCGCCCCTGCAGCGCGCGTACGACACCGCACACGAGATCGCGAAGCACCACAACCTTGAGCCCATCGTCATGGAGGAGCTTCGCGAGATTGACCTCTGGAAGCACGCGCCGCAGGACAAGGGCCTGCTCGACATCTACAGCCGCGAAGAACTCGCCGAGATTTATCGCGAGGTCAGCCGCACGCGGAAGCATTCCGCCTATCCCCACTGCGAGGACGTGGACGAGTTCAAGGCCCGCATCGTCGGCGCCATCGACAAGATCGTCGCGGACAACATCGGCCACCGCGTCGCCGTTGCCTGCCACGGTGGTGTCATCAACGCCTACCTGAGCCACCTGTTCGCGTCCGACTACGACGCGCTCGTCCCGGTGCACCACACGTCGATAACGGTCATCCGCGCCGCCGACACCCGCCGTGTGGCGCTGACCATCAACGACTACTCCCATGTCATGGCGTTCCAGTCATCGCGGAGCGATCTGAACGCCTGAGCGCTTTTTCGGCGCCCTCGACGAACTCGATCCGATCAGTGGCCGGAGTTCCGCGATACGCCACGCTCCGTCGGCCTCATCGCCCGTAAGCCCGCCGGCTAGCCGCGGGCGTCGCCCCGTGGTCGCTCGCCCGTTACCGTTAACGCGTGAAGTTTCTCGCCCGCTTCTACATCGACGGGTTCGTGCTCGCCATCTTCGGTGCGGTTGCTGTCGCGACAATCCTCCCCGCCGAAGATAGCGCTGCCACCGCAGTCGACTGGGCGACCAAAGCCGCGATTGCGCTCCTGTTCCTCCTGTACGGTGCTCGGCTCTCGCCCACCGAAACGCTCGCCGGTCTTCGGCACTGGCGTCTTCACCTGGTGGTCCTCGCGGCCACTTTCGCTGTCTTCCCGCTGATCGGCTTCCCGTTCCGTCTCCTCGTCCCGAACGTCCTCACCGAGGACCTGTACAAGGGCGTGCTCTTTTTCTGCCTCGTCCCGTCGACCGTTCAGTCCTCGATCGCCTTCACCTCGATCGCCCGCGGCAATGTCGCTGGAGCTGTGGTCAGCGCCTCGCTGTCGAACCTGCTCGGCGTGTTCATCACCCCGCTGCTCGTCGTGCTCCTCATGGACGCCACCGGGCAGGCCAGCGTCGACCTCTCGTCGGTCGGCGACATCATGCTTCAGATCCTGCTGCCCTTCGTCGTCGGTCAGTTCGCGCGGCCGCTGATCATCGGCTGGCTGCGCCGCCACGACCGTCCGACCCGCCTCGTCGATCGCGGTTCCATCCTCCTCGTGGTCTACGCCGCCTTCAGCGACGGTATGAACGAGCACATCTGGAGCACCGTTTCGGCCTGGCAGCTCGTGGCGGTCGGCCTCGTCGCCGTCTCGATCCTGGCGATCATCTTGGGTATCACTGCCGTCGCCGGCCGCGAACTGGGCTTCAACCGCGAAGACCGCATCGTGATCATCTTCTGCGGTTCGAAGAAGAGCCTCGCCACCGGTGTCCCCATGGCCTCGGTCCTGTTCGCCGGCCAGCCGGTGAGCCTCATCGTCCTGCCGCTGATGATCTTCCACCAGGTGCAGCTCATCGCTTGCGCCGCCATCGCGCAGCACTTCGCCCGCCAGCACGAACGCGCGGCTGCGTCACAGCGCGCTGAAGCCGTCGCCTAACACGGGCCCCGCCCTGCAGGCAGAACCTGAACCGAGAGCATCGCGCCGCACCATGAAGACAGTCGCCTGAGCCACCAGCGCCGAAACTGGTATCCTCCGCCTCATGGAGGGCCTCACGCCGCACCATAAGCTCTGGCTCGAACGCGACGGCCGGATCGTCATGTCCGACTATCGCGTTCGCCTGCTCGAACTCGTCGCCGAAACTGGCTCGCTCGCCCAGGCGGCCCAGGCGATGGAGCTCTCCTACCGCCGCGCCTGGGGCAAAGTGAAGGAGCTCGAGCAGAACCTCGGTCTCGCGCTCGTCACATCCGAAGTCGGCGGCGCGGGTGGCGGCCACACCGTCCTTACCGAGGAAGGCCGCCGGTTCGTCGCCGCCTACCGGCGGTTCCAGGAGCGCGTTGCCCGCGCGGTCGCCCAGGCGTTCGAAGCCGAACTCGCCGACCTCGAAGCCATCGCCCCTCCCGTCGGCGCTAACCGGGGCACATAGGCCCCGGACTCGATACGCTATCCCCATGCTCAAGGACACGTACTGCGGAGACCTTCGTGCCTCCGACGCCGGCAAGACCGTCCGGCTCGCAGGCTGGGTGCACCGCCGCCGCGACCACGGCGGCCTGATCTTCATCGATCTGCGCGACTCCCACGGCATCGTGCAGCTCGTCTTCAGCCCCGACGACAATCCCGCAGCCCACGCCATCGCCGAAAAGGCTCGCATCGAGTGGGTGCTTGCGGTCGAAGGCGTCGTCCGCGAGCGTAGCCCCGAAACCGTCAACCCCCGCATGGAAACGGGCGAAATCGAGGTCGTCCCCACGTCCTGCCGGGTTCTGAACGAATCGCCGACGCCGCCCTTTTACATCAACGAACCGGCCGACGTCGACGAGCTCCTTCGCCTCAAGTACCGCTACCTCGACCTGCGGCGCCCCGAAGTCGTCGAGGCGATCAAGCTGCGGCACGAGGTCGTGCTCTTCATTCGCCAGTTCCTCTCCGAGCGTGGTTTCATCGAGATCGAGACCCCAACGCTCATCAAGTCCACACCGGAAGGCGCTCGCGACTTCCTCGTGCCTTCCCGGCAGAAGCCCGGCCAATTCTTCGCACTCCCGCAGTCTCCGCAGATCCTCAAGGAACTGCTCATGGTCGCGGGCGTCGAAAAGTACTTCCAGCTCGCCCGCTGCTACCGCGACGAAGACTTTCGCGCGAACCGCGTCGCCGAGCATACCCAGCTCGACCTCGAGATGAGCTTCGTCGATGAAGAGGACGTCATGGCCCTCGTCGAAGAGCTCTACACCGAGATCGCGGGGAGGTTCGGCCGCGGCAGAAAGATTGCCCAGGCCCCGTTCCCGCGCCTCGACTACGCCGACTGCATGGCCCGCTACGGCATCGACCGTCCGGACCTGCGCTACGGCCTCGAATTCGTCGACATCTCCGAGCCCCTGCGCGGCTCGGGCTTCCAGGTGTTCGCGAACGCTCTTGCCGCCGGTGGCGAAGTGAAGGCCATTCGCGTCCCCGGCAAGGCGGACATGACCCGCAAGGAGATCGACAGCCTGACCGAGGTCGCGAAGTCCGGTGGCGCGAAGGGCCTCGCATGGATCGGCTTCACCGAGAGCGAAACCCGCTCCCCCATCGCCAAGTTCCTCTCCGACGAGGAGATGAACGCGATCCGCTCGCTCACGGGCGCCGGGACGGGCGACCTCTTGCTCATCGTCGCCGACCAGCCCCCGGTCGTCGCTGCCTCGCTCCACGCCGTCCGCGACACCCTCGGCGATCGTCTCGGCCTGAAGGATCCGAATGTGCTCGCCTTCGCCTGGGTCACCGGCTTCCCGCTCCTCGAGTGGCGCCCTGAAGAGAACCGCTGGGACGCGACGCACAACCCGTTTTCGAGCTGGCGCCCCGAGGATGAGCCGCTGCTCGACACCGACCCCGCGAAAGTCATCGCCCGCCAGTACGACCTGACCCTCAACGGCATCGAGATTGGCGGCGGCTCAATCCGCATCAACAACCGCGCCGCCCAGGAGCGAATCCTCTCCCTCATGGGCTACACGAAGGAGGAGATGGAGGACCGCTTCGGCGTCCTCCTCGAAGCGCTCGAATATGGCGCCCCGCCGATGGGCGGTGTCGGCGCAGGCATCGAACGCCTTCTCATGGGCCTCCTGGACACCGACAACATCCGCGACGTGATCGCCTTCCCCAAGGCGTCGTCGGGCGCCGATCCGCTGTTCGGCGCACCGTCGCCGGTCGACCCCGCACAGCTCGAGGAACTCGGGCTCAAGGTTATCGCCCCGGCCGAGTAGCCCTGTCGCTACGTTCGAATGTATGACGGTCCCGGTCATCCCGGGACCGTCGTCCTTTCCTGGCCCCGGGGCGCATCGGTGCACCTGTCGCGGTTCCCGGTGTACTCTTTCCAGCACCTTGACCTGGAGGAACTACGCCGAACCGGGCCTGCTCCCGGGAGCGTACCCTCTGCGAAATCTCCGGCTGGTGGTTCGAATGTCTAACCGAACGCTCACGTTGCTCATGGGGTTCGTCGCATTCCTCATCCTGCTCGTGGGTGTCGTTTTCGCGGTCGCAGTCCTCGGAGGAGGCGGCGACGATGACAACGCCCCGGCCGGCCCCGGCGAGGACCGTCCGCGTTCCTCGAGCGGCGGGTTCTGCGAGGCAAAGCAACTCATCGTCCCCGGTTCCTCGCCCGCGTCTGTCCTCGACCCCATCCAGGTCACCGACGTGTCCACCAGCGAGTACGTCGTCGAGATCTTCGGCGGCCTGGTCACGCTTGACCGCGACCTCAACGTTGTCGGCGACCTCGCCGAAAGCTGGGACGTGTCCGACGACGGACGCGTGTACACGTTCCACCTTCGCGACAACATCCTGTTCCACAACGAACGGCGCGTGACGGCCCAGGACGTCAAATACAGCATCGAACGCGCCGCCGACCCCCGAAATGGCTCGCCCACCGTAACCGCCTACCTCGGCAACGTGGTCGGCGTCGTCGACAAGTTCGAAGGACGCGCCGACGAAGTCGCCGGCGTCCGCGTGGTCGACGAGCGCACCATCGAAATCGAGCTCATCCAGCCCTCCGACTTCTTCCTCGAAGAGCTCACCTATCCCGTCTCCTACGTCGTCGACCGTGAACAGGTCGAGTCCGACCCGCGGAACTGGACCCGGCGCCCGAACGGTACCGGCCCGTTCAAGCTCGCCGAGTTCACGCCTGCCCAGACCATTCGCCTCGTTCGGAACAACCGCTACCACCTCGGCGCGCCCAAGCTCGAAGAGGTCCGGTTTGACCTGTCGGGCGGCTCCATCGCCACCCGCTACCAGAACAACGAGATCCACGTCGGGTTCGTCCCCGCCGTCGAACTCGAATCGTTCAAGGATGGCTCGAACCCGCTGGCTGGCGAGTACGTCGAAATCCCCGAGATGGCCACGTTCTACATCCAGCTGAACACGTCGCAGCCGCCGTTCGACGACCCGAACGTCCGCAAAGCGTTCGCCATGGCCATCGACCGCGAGCAAATCAACGAGGTGCTGTTCTACGGTGCGCTCCGCGTCGCCGACGGCTTCATCCCGCCGGAGATGCCGGGCTACACCGAATCCGTCACCTCCTACCAGTACAACCCGGAGGAAGCGCGCCGCCTCCTCGAGGAATCACGCTACGCCGGGAACATCCCGCGCGTCGTCCTGAGCTACGGTGGCTCGGCCGGCAACTCGCCCGACATCCTCGTTGCCATGCAGGAGCAGTGGCGGCAGAACCTTGGCGTCGAAGTCGAACTCCAGGTGCTTGACCCTGCCGCGTACCTCCGCGAGCAGCGCCGCGGCGAGTTCCAGATGTCCTCCGACGGCTGGTCCGCCGACTACCCCGACCCCGAGAACTTCCTCGGCAAGCTCTTCGCCAGCAACAGCCCGCTCAACTACACGGGCTACAGCAACCCCGAGGTCGACGAACTTCTCGAACGCGCCCGCACGACCGCCGACCGTGAAGAGCGCTACCGGCTCTACGCCCAGGCCGAGCAGCTCTTCGTCGACGATGCCGCCATCATCCCAACCTTCTGGTCCGTGTCGCACATGCTCGTGAAGCCCTGCGTGAAGGACTATCCCGCCGTCCCGATGACCGTGGAGAAGTATCGCTACATCGACATCGTCAAGGACTGAACCATGGGCCCTGGGCTCCTCGGGTACCTCATACGCCGGCTGCTCTGGGCTATCCCCGTGCTGTTCGTCCTCTCTGTGCTCGTTTTCTACATGCTTCGGCTCGCCCCCGGCGACCCGACCGACACGCTGCTGCGCCAGAACTACACGCCCGAGGCGGCCCAACGGCTGCGCGAAAAATACGGGTACGACAAGCCCATTCACGTCCAGTACTGGAAGTGGCTCTCGAACCTCGTGAAGGGCGACCTCGGGGTTTCAACCCGCTACCCCGATTTCACCGCAAACGAAGTCATCCTCCCGAAGATCTGGACCTCAACCCAGATCGGCTTCTTTGCGCTGCTCATCACGTTCGGCATCGGGATCCCCGCAGGCATCTATGCCGCACTCGCCCGCGGCACCTTCCTCGACCCGCTGGTCATCAGCTTCTGGCTCTTTCTCGATGCCGTGCCCTACTTCGTGCTCATCCCGCTCGCGCAGTGGGTCTTCGCGCTCAAGCTGGGCTGGGTCGACCTCAGCTACGAGGGCGTCTACAGCCCGAACATGATTCTCCCGGTGCTCACGCTCTCGCTGCCCGCGGTGGCCGGCGTGGCGCGGCTCATGCGCGCCTCCGTCCTGGGCGTCATGGGCGAAGACTACGTTCGCACGGCGCGCGCCAAGGGCCTCCGCGAGCGCACGGTCGTCTTCACCCACATCGCCCGGAATGCCCTCCTCCCCATGATCACGGTCATCGGTCTATCCCTTCCGGGAATGGCGGCCGGTTCGCTGTTCGTCGAACTCCTCTTTGGCATCCCCGGCATTGGCCGCGAAGCTTTCGACGCCATTCTCGGCCCCGACTTCGACGTCATCCTCGCGCTCGTGATGTTCGGCTCGGTGCTCTTCGTTGCCGCGAACATCCTCGTCGATATCGCCTACGCCGTGATCGACCCGCGCGTTCGCCTGGGCGAGGCGAGGGGGTAGGGAACGATGGCCGTCGCCGATGTTGCCGAAATCCAGCCCGAACTCGAGCATCTCCGCCCGCAGGTTCGCTTCCCGCTCTTGCGCGCGCTGGCCCGCAAGAAACTCGCCATGCTGGCGATGATCTACCTCGCGATCTTCTACCTTTGCGGCATCTTCGCCCCGCTCATCGCTCCGTACGATCCGCGCGCCCAGGAACTCACCCTCGAAGCGCGTACCGCGGGTCCCAGCGCCGACCACTGGTTCGGCCGCGATGCGCTCGGCCGCGATGTTTTCTCCCGCGTGGTCTACGCCGCCCGTACGACCATCCTCTTCACGGTCGTTGTGCTCCTCACCGGTGGCGTGTTCCTTGGACTGGGGCTTGGCCTGCTGGCCGGCTACAAGGGCGGCTGGATCGATACCGCCATCATGCGTGTCGGCGAAATCCTCGCCGGCCTCCCCACCCTCATCCTCATGCTGGCCATCACCGCCTCGTTCCGCACGCAAATCAACGACGCAGCGTTCTCCCTTGCCGACAACACCTGGCTTTCTGTCGATGAAGCGCGCACCTTCGTCAAGTTCTTCATCATCGTCGGCGCCACGGTCCCCTTTGCCTGGGTCGGCAGCTCGCGCATCGTGCGCAGCCAGGTGCTCTCGATTCGCGAACAGACCTACGTCGCCGCCGCCGAGGCCATGGGCGCCTCCACCTGGCGCATCCTGGTTCGCCACATCCTCCCCGGCGTCCTGCCCATCTTCATCGTCGGCCTCAGCGCCGGCATGGCCTCCATCGCAGGTGCCGAAGTTGCCCTCAGCTACCTGGGGCTCGGGATCGACGAGCCGACGTCCAGTTTTGGCAACCTGTTGAACCAGGTTCAGAGCCCCTACACGTTCAGTCAGTACCCTCACCTGCTGCTTGCACCGGCAATTCCTGTCATCCTGTTCTTTTACGCCTGGAACTTGCTCGGAGACGCACTTGTAGACATCCTCGAACCGCGCGCCAACCAGGCTCGCTGAACCCGGAACTACCTCACGCGCCAGCCGCTGGGCAAGCGTGTCGCGACTGGCCGTTTGCTATACTCGCCTAGGAGGACTTTGACCGCCCTGTGAAGGTAACCCTCGAGCGGCTCCCCGAGAGCCGCGTCCAGCTTGATATCGAAGTCGATCAGGAGCGGCTCGAGAAATCCCTCGACGCTGCATACCGGCGTATCGTCAAGCGCTCCCGGATTCCCGGGTTCCGCCCGGGCAAAGCGCCGCGCCAGGTCGTCGAGCGCCTCTACGGTCGCGAAGGCCTCATCCGCGAAGCCCTCGACCGCCTCGTCCCTGATGTCTACAACGAGGCCATCGAAACCGAGGACATCGACGCGATCGACCAGCCGGAACTCGAAATCGTCGAACTCGAACCCGTTCGCTTCAAGGCGACGGTTCCCGTTCGCCCGACGGTCACCCTGAACGACTACAAGAGCATCCGGATCGAACGAGAACCGGTTGAAGTCACCGACGAAATGGTCGAGGAGCAGATCATGCTCCTGCGCCGACGCCACGCCACCCACGTACCCGTCGAACGCGGCGCGCAGTGGTCCGACATCCTCACTGCTGACGTCAAGGGCACCGTCGAAGACGAAACGTTCGTCCAGGACGAAAATGTCGAGTTCGCCCTGCGCGAAGGCGAAGAGCTCCTCATCCCCGGCCTCGCCGAAGCCTTCCTCGACATGAAGAAGGGCGACGAAAAGACCGTCGAGCTCCAGATCCCCGAGGACTTCCGCGTCGAGCGCTTCCAGGGCAAGACGGCGAAGTTCGAGCTCAAGGTCAACGAGGTCAAGGAAGAACAGCTCCCCGAGGCCGACGACGAACTCGCCAACATGGTGAACGCGGACGAGTTCCCCACCTTCGAAGCCCTCAAGGAGCGCATCACCAACGACCTCCGCGAGGCGCTCGAAGAGCAGGCCGAGAACAAGCTCCGCAACGAGGCCATCGACAAGCTCGTCGAAATTGCCACCCTCGACTACCCTCGCGTGCTCGTCGAACGCGAGATCGACCACCTCGTGTCTGACGCTACCGGCAACGACCGGCAGGGCTACCTCGCGTACCTTCAGCGTGTCGGCCGCACCGAGGCCGAGTTCCGCGAGCAGTTCCGCGAGACCGCCGAGGCCCGCGTCCGCCGCTCGCTCGTCCTGTCGCAGCTCGCAGAGGATGAGAAGATCGAAGTCACCGACGGGGACATCGAGGCTGAAATCCAGCGCATAAGCGAACCGCTCGGCGACCAGGCCGAGAGCTTCCGCAGCATCTTCCAGACCGGTGAAGGCCGAGACCAGATCCGCCGGAACCTGCTGAGTCAGAAGACTCTTGACCGCCTTGCCGAGATTGTTACTGGGGGCCGGGCCGACGATGCCCCCGCCACTGCTGCCAAAGACGAACCCGAGCCCGAGCAGAGCGAACCTGCCGCGCAGGAGGAGACCGAGTGAACCGGACCCCCCACATTCACCCGCTGGTGCGCGACATCATCCCGACCGTTATCGAAAGCGGTCCGCGGTCTGAACGCGCTTTCGACATTTTCTCGCTCCTCCTGAAAGAGCGTATCGTCTTCCTGGGCACGCCGATCGATGATCAGATCGCAAACCTCATCGTGGCGCAGTTGCTCTACCTGCAGCGCGAGGATCCGGAGCGGGACATCAGCATGTACATCCATTCTCCCGGCGGCGTTATCTCGGCCGGCCTCGCAATCTACGACACTATGCAGCTCATCGAGCCCGACGTGTCGACCATCGCTGTCGGCCAGACCGCGTCGATGGCCACTGTGCTCCTGTGCGCCGGCGCCAAGGGCAAGCGCTACGCGTTGCCCAACGCCACCGTCCACATGCACCAGGCATTGGGTGGAGCGCGCGGCCAGGCGACCGATATTGAAATTGCGGCGAAGGAAATCCTTCGCAACAACGAGATCATCCGAAACATCATCGCCGAGCACACGGGTCAGCCGGTCGAACGCATCCAGCGCGACTTCGACCGTGACTTCTACCTGGATGCCCAGGGCGCAAAGGAATACGGGATGGTCGATGAAATCCTGACGCGCCCTGAGGACGCGCCGCAGAGCTAACTGGGGGAGGGGACGCTTTGGCCGGTAATCGCACTAACCGTGTGCAGTATCACTGCTCGTTCTGCGGCAAGAACCAGGACCAGGTTCGACGCCTCATCGCTGGGCCTGGCGCCGTCTACATCTGCGACGAGTGCGTCGACCTCTGCCGCGAAATCATCGACGAAGAAGCGGGTGCCCATGCCCCGCAATCGCCGGCCAAGTCCGCCAGTTCCAGCACGCAGCGCGTTCCCCCGCCGAAGTTCATCTACGAACACCTGAACGAGTACGTCGTCGGCCAGGAGCAGGCCAAGAAGGTCCTCTCCGTCGCCGTCTACAACCACTACAAGCGCATCAACGCCGAGATGGACG
>CAZWBW010000016.1:0-35647 GCA_964632355.1 uncultured Anaerolineaceae bacterium
AACGGAAGATGCGGCCGCCGTCCATGGGGAAGGCGGGGATGAGGTTGAAGACGGCGAGTGCGACATTGGTGACGGCCAGCCAGACGAGCACGCTATCGATGGCGCGATGGCCTTCGGCGCCGAGGCCCCACCAGGCGCCGAGAAACGCGAACCCGAGCACCAGGCTCGCGAGCGGGCCCGCTCCAGCCATGAGGAGTTCGCTCAGCGGCCGCTTCGCCTCCTGGGTGATCTGGGCGACACCGCCGAAGACGAACAGCGTGATGCTGCGCACCGGGATCCGGTAGGCGCGCGCGACGGCGCTGT
This sequence comes from uncultured Anaerolineaceae bacterium, assembly GCA_964632355.1. Lineage (GTDB taxonomy): Bacteria > Chloroflexota > Dehalococcoidia > Tepidiformales > Tepidiformaceae > JALOAP01. Next base: position 304 of record CAZWBW010000016.1, read on the forward strand.
GAGCCAGTTCGTGCAGCACAATGGAGGTGAAGAACAGCAGTACGCTCGCAACCGCCATCAGGAAGTAGGTGCCGGGCGAGGCATCCTCCAGGTACTGGGGGAAAACTTCGGCTGCGAGCAACCAGGTGATGAGTCCGAGAAGCACGAACCAGCTCGGATTGATCAGGATGGGAATGCCGAGAAGCGAGCCGATTCGTATGTTGCGCATCTGTCTACGCTGTCAGTGTACACAGCGGCACCCGCGCCGGGTGTATCCGCGGAGTCACAGAGAGGCGACAGTAGCACGCCCAACACCGTTTCGCAGTAACCCCTAGGCGGGCAATTGCGCGAGGCCCGGCTGTCGTGCAGGCTTCCGACAATGCGGGACCTGACTGAAGAGCTGCGGGCCATCTATTCCGGGCGCTACTGGGCGCACATGGGCATCGAGTACGTCGATGTGGGCGAAGGTGCGGCCGAGAGCCGCATTCGCCTTCGCGACCACCACTTCAACTACAACGATGTGGTGCACGGCGGGGTCATCTCGGGGCTTATCGATTCGGCCGCCGGGCTCGCCGTGCGTTCGTTGCGAACGCAGGAGGAGATCACCGCCCGGCCGCACGCGACGAGCGACCTCCACGTGACGTATCTCGGGCCTGCAACGGGCAGCGAACTCGTGGCGAAAGCACGCGTTGTGAAAGCGGGGCGAACTGCGATGTTCGCCACGGTGGATGTGTTCGACGACCGGCAACGGATGGTGGCGCGGGGCAGCGTAACGTTCGTGATCGCGCCGCGCCGTGCGCCGCGCAATGAGGAGTGAACTCCCGCCGATACCGATCCGGGTAGCGACGCGGACTGCGCCCTGCCCGCTCCCGCCGAGCCTGTTCGTGTTCCCCGACGCGCGGCTGGCGGACGAGCACGGGCTGGTGGGCATGGGCGCCAATTTCGAACCTGAAACGATCGTCGCGGCGTACCGGGCGGGGGCGTTCCCGTGGCCCCACCCGGCAGAGGAGTACCTCTGGTTTTCGCCCGACCCGCGCGCCATCTTTGAAATCGACGGGCTCCACGTGTCGCGGCGATTGGCCCGGAAGCTGCGGAGCGGGAAGTTCTCCGCCACCATCGACGCGGCGTTCGAACGCGTAATCCGCGCCTGCGCTGACCGCGAAGAAGGTACGTGGATCACGCCGACGCTGCAGGAGGCGTACATCCAGCTCCACGAACTCGGATACGCGCACAGCGTCGAAGCGTGGACGGCCGACGGTGAACTGGCCGGGGGGCTCTACGGCCTCGGCGTCGGCGCGATGTTCGGCGCGGAGTCGATGTTCTACCACGTGAGCGACGGGTCGAAGGCCGCGTTGGTGGCGCTCATGCACCACGCCCGGCGCATCGGGCTGCACTTCATCGACATCCAGGTGGCGACGCCCCACACGGTGCGGCTGGGCGCGATCGAAATCCCGCGCGATGTCTACCTCGAGCGGCTGCAGCGAGCGCTGGCGGTGACGGTGGACTGGCGCGCCGGCGCCTAGCCAGTGTCGAGCGTGACGGCGATGCCGTCGTACCCCTTGGTGCCGACGGTCTGGATTTCGGTGGTCACGAGCCGCGGGTGGCCCGAAAGCAACTCGTTGAAGGCCCGCACGCCCTGGATGTCCGGATCGGTGGTTTCGGCATCGAGGACACGGCCACCGCGGACGACGTTGTCGGTGACGATGAGGCTGCCCGGGCGGGTGAGTTTGAGCGACCACTCGAGGTAGGCCGGGAGGCTCGCCTTGTCGGCGTCGATGAACACGAGGTCGAACGGGTCGTGCCGTTCTTCGGCGAGCGCTGCGAGCGAATCGAGTGCCGGGCCGAGGCGAATCTCGACGCGGTCGGCGAGGCCGGCACGTTCGAAGTTGGCGCGGGCGACGCCGGCGTGCCGTTCGTTTCGTTCGAGCGTAATCAGCCGCCCATCGGACGGGAGCGCCCGGGCGAGCCAGATGCCGCTGTACCCGGCGAGCGTGCCGATTTCGAGGATGGAGCGGGCGTTGATGGTTCGCGCGAGCAGGTTCAGGAAGGCGCCCATGTTCGGCGCGACTTCGATCGGCGGAAGCTGCGCCTCCTTGGCCGACCGCAGCACCTCGTCGAGCACCGCGTCGTTGCCGACGAAGAGCCCGGTTATGTAGCTTTCGACTTCAGCCCAGGCCGGGCCTGCTTCGTCTCGTTCGGGCATGCGGCAAAGGATACCCGAGATTACACCCGACGGGGGTGGCAGCGACCGGCGCTCTGCTACCATCGAACGGAGCGGTCGAAAATCCCCCACCCCGAGTCGTGCCTTGTTCTATGCCGAGAACGTGTGGAAGTCTTTTGGCCCCGTCGACGTGCTCGAAGACGTGTCGTTCATCATTGGCGATGGAGAGCGCGTTGGCCTTGTTGGGCCGAACGGTGCGGGGAAATCGACAATCCTGCGGCTGATCGCGGGTGACTATCCGCCGGACAGGGGCAGCATCGGGTACCGCGGCGGGAGCCTCGGGTTTCTCCGGCAGGAGGCCGGGCTCGACGACGACCAGACGCTGCTGGAAGAACTCTGGGAGGCGTTTCCCGAGGCCCAGGCCATCGAACGGAAGCTCGCTGACATCGCCCACCGCATCGAGCAGGGCGAGGGAGACCTCGACGCGCTGATCGAGGAGCAGGCGAAGCTGTTCGAAGAGTTCGAAGCGCTCGACGGTTACCGGATCGAAGCGCGCATTGGCAGGGTGCTCGATGGCCTCGGGTTCGACCCCGACGACGTGAACCGGCTCTGCGGCGAATTTTCCGGCGGCTGGCAGATGCGCATCGCGCTTGCGAAGGTGCTGGTTCGCCGCCCGGACAACCTGCTGCTCGACGAGCCGACGAACCACCTGGACGCAAAGACACGGGCCTGGCTCGCGGAGGAACTGGCCGACTACCCCGGCACCGTGCTCATCGTCACGCACGACGGGGAGTTCCTCGACCAGGTGGCCACACGCATCCTCGACCTGCGCGACAAGAAAGTCGAAAGCTACGCCGGGAACTACACCGAATACCAGCGCCAGAAGGCCGAGAAGCTGCAGGCACAGGACCGCGCGGCCGCGCGCCAGGAACGCGAACTGGAACGCCAGGAGCGATTCATCGAGCGGTTCCGGGCAAAGGCGTCGAAGGCAACCCAGGTCCAGAGCCGCGAGAAGCAGCTGGCGAAGATCGAACGCATCGAGCGCCCACGCAAGGAAGCGGAGGTGCACTTCGAACTCAGTGCGCACGGCCGCACCGAGCGGGACGTCCTGGTGATGAAGCACGTGGCACACGCGTACGACGGCGTGCCGGTCCTGCTCGACGTGAACCTGCATGTCGAGCGCGGCCAGAAGGTGGTGCTGATCGGCCCAAACGGGAGCGGCAAGAGCACCCTCCTGCGCATCGCGGCGGGGCAGCTGCACCAGACCGAGGGGGTGGTCGAATGGGCCGAACGCGCGCGTCCCGGGTATTACGACCAGCACCAGGACGAGGCGCTGAACCCGAACCGGACGGTGCTCGAGGAGGTGCGGTCGGTGGCGCCGGGCGTGCCCGAGGTGCGGCTACGCACGGTGCTCGGCCAGTTCCTCTTCCGCGGCGACGACGTCTTCAAGCCGATCCGCGTGCTGTCGGGCGGCGAACGAAGCCGCGTTGCGCTCGCGAAGTTCCTGCTCCAGCCGACAAACGTGCTGCTGCTCGACGAGCCGACGAACCACCTCGACCGGACGACACGTCGAAAGCTGATCGAGGCGCTGCGGGCCTACGACGGCACCATTCTCTGCGCGAGCCACGACCCGGGCATCGTGGAGGGCGTCGCCACGCACGTGTACGAAGTCGCCGATGGCGTGGTCCGGGAACTCATCGAGCGGCGGCGCGAGGCGCCGGTTCGGTAGCTCCCGACATCTGCCTCCTCGAACCGGAGAGCTTCGCGGTCGCTCGAGGCGCCTGTCATTCCGAATGCAGGTGGCGATGACGAGGCGCGATGTGGTGCGCGAGCCTTGGGCCGGGGTCGTCGATCGGACCGGGCTGCGGGGCTAGAATGCCCTTTGCCGCACAAATGTTCACACACCTGCACGTTCACACCGAGTATTCACTGCTTGACGGCATGTCCCGCATGAGCCAGCTCATGGACCGGGTGAAGGAACTCGGCCAGGAAGCTGTGGCCATGACGGACCATGGCGCACTCTATGGCGCCATCGACTTCTATCGCGAGGCGACGAAGCGAGGGATCAAGCCGATCATCGGCGTTGAGGCGTACGTCGCGCCGGGAAGCCGCTTCGGGCGCGAGCGCGCGGACGCGACGCCGTACCACCTGGTGATGCTCGCGCGGAACCTGGAGGGCTATAAGAACCTCATCGCGCTGGTGACCAAGGCCAACCTGGAGGGGTACTACTACAAGCCGCGCGTGGACCGCGAACTCCTCCAGCAGCACAGCGCGGGCATCACAGTGCTCAGCGGGTGCCCGTCCTCGGAATTCCACCGCCGCATCCAGGAAGGCGACCGGGAAGGCGCGATCGAGGTGGCGAAGTGGTACCGCGAGGTGTTCGATGGCCACTACTACCTCGAAGTGCAGGACCACGGCGACGAGAAGTTTTCGCGCCTGAACCCGATGATCGCTGACATCGGCCGGGAACTACAGATCCCGGTCGTGGCCACGAACGACAGCCACTATACGTACCCCCACGAGGCCGAAGCGCACGACGTGCTGCTCTGCATCGGCACGAACGCAACCGTCGACCAGAAGGAGCGATTCCGGTTCGAAGGCCACGGGTACTACGTGAAGAGCGAGCAGGAGATGCTGGCGCTCTTCCCCGACAACCCGGAGTGGGTAACGAACACGCAGCTCGTCGCCGACGAGTGCGACCTCGAACTGAAATTCGACCGCCAGCTCCTGCCGGAACCACCGGTGCCCGCCGGGATGAGCAGCCACGAGTACCTCACGAAAATTTGCAACGAAGGGCTGCGCCGGCGATTCGAGCATGTCACACCGGAGCTGCAGCAGCGGCTCGACTACGAGCTCGACGTGCTGCGCCAGACCGGCTTCACGGACTACATGTTCGTGGTGAAGGAGATCGCCGACTTCGCGAACGAGCGCGGCATTCGCATGGGCGTGCGCGGTTCGGCGGCCGCTTCGCTGGTGCTCTACACCCTCGGCGTCACCGACATCGACCCGGTAGCGAACCGGCTCGTCTTCGAGCGCTTCCTCAACATCGAACGGCGCGAGATGCCCGACGTCGACTTCGACTTCGAAGACGAGCGGCGCGACGAACTCATCCGGTTCGCGTACGACCGGTACGGCCACGACCGGGTGGCGCAGATCATCACATTCGGAACGCTCGGCGCGAAGGCGGCCATCCGCGACGTGGGGCGGGCGCTCGGCATTTCGTACGCGGAGACCGACCGGGTGGCCCGGCTGGTGCCGAACGCGCTGCATATCACGCTCGAGGACGCGCTCGAACAGTCGCAGGAGCTGAAGGAAGCGGTCGAATCCGACCCGAAAGTGCGGCGGCTGTACGAAACGGCGAAGCAACTCGAAGGTGTGGCCCGCCACGCGAGCACCCACGCGGCAGGCGTGGTGATTTCGCGGGAGCCGCTCATCGAGCACGTGCCGCTGCAGCGCCCGAGCCGCGGCGACGAAGGGAGCATCCCGACCACGCAGTTCGCGATGGAGCAGGTCGCCCACATCGGCCTGCTGAAGATGGACTTCCTCGGGCTTTCGAACCTGACCATCCTCGGGCGCGCGGTCAACCTCATTCGCGAGACCACGGGCACGGAGATCGACCTGCGGAAGATCCCGGACGGCGACCCGAAGACGATGGAGATGCTCGGAAAGGGCGAGACGTTCGGCGTGTTCCAGCTGGAATCGGCGGGCATGCGCCGCTACATCCAGGAGCTGAAGCCGACGAACATCGCCGACCTGTGCGCGATGGTCGCGCTCTACCGCCCGGGCCCGATGGAGCACATCCCGCGGTACATCAAGGGCAAGCACGGCGAGATCGAGATCACGTACCCACACCCGGACCTCGCCGACATCCTGGACGAGACGTACGGCGTCATCGTGTACCAGGACCAGGTGCTGCTTATCGCGCGGAAGTTCGCGGGCTACTCGCTCGGCCAGGCCGACATCATGCGCAAGGCCATGGGCAAGAAGAAGGCCGAGATCATGGCCGAGGAGCGCGGGCGCTTCATCGAAGGCGCTGTCAAGAACGGGTACACGAAGGAAGAGGCGGAGGCGGTCTTCGACCTCATCGAGCCGTTCGCCGGGTACGCGTTCAACAAGGCGCACAGCTGGTCGTACGGCAACATCGCCTATCAGACCGCGTGGCTGAAGGCGAACTACCCCGTGCAGTACATGTGCGCGGTGCTCCAGCTCACGCGGAACGCGCCGGACCCGCACGAGCGCATCGCAGCAGCGGTGGCGGAATGCGCGAAGCTCGGCATCGAGGTGCTGCCGCCCGACATCAACAAGAGCGCCGAGACGTTCTCGGTCGAACGGCGCGAGGACGGGACGCTGGCAATCCGCTTCGGCCTCGGCGACGTGAAGAACGTGGGCACGGCTGCGGTCGAAGGCATCATCGCCGCCCGCGAATCCGGCGGCGAGTACCGCGATATCGAGGACTTCTGCAAGCGCGCGGACCTTGCCAACGCGAACAGCCGGGCCATCGAATCGCTCATCCGGGCGGGGGCGTTCGATATGTTCCCCGAGGGCCGAGCGACGCTCGCGTTCAACGTCGAACGCCTCATGCACATCGCCCGGCAGGAGCGGGAACGGCGGGAAAGCGGACAGGCGACGATGTTCGACCTGTTCGGAACCGAGGTCGACGCGCCAATGCCAGCCCTCGAACTCGAGAAGGTGGAGGACCGGCGCGAGGAACTGCTCGGGTGGGAGAAGGAACTCCTCGGCGTATATCTCTCCGAGCACCCGTTCCGGTCGGCGGCGCAGGACCTGGCGCACTACACCACGCACAACCTTTCGGACCTGACGCTCGAACTGGTCGGGCAGGCAGTTACCGTCGCGGGCATGATTCGCCGGATCCAGGCGCGGACGACGCGCGACGGGCGCAAGTTCTACATCGCCGAGATCGAAGACCTGTCGGGCACGGCCGAGGTAACGGTCTGGAGCGACACCATCGAGCTCACCGGCGAGGAGATGTGGGCCGAAGGGCAGGTGCTGCTGCTCTCGCTCGATTGCCGCGAACGGGGCGACCGGCTGGCGCTCAGCGTGCGAAAGGCGGCGCGATACGAGCATTCGGAAGGGACGCTCGTCGGGTTCGCCGCCGAACAGTGGCAGGTGGAGCAGCCGAAGCCGCGCCGGGAATCGCGGCCGCGGTCCGACCGGCAGAACGGTGCGCAGCCGCAGGCGGCCACGGCAAATGGTGCAGCGAACGGCCACCGGGCGGCTCCGGGATCAGCGAACGGCGCGACCACCGAGGCCTCACGGCCCGGCGTGCAGTCGCCCGTCACCGGTGAGTCGGTGCGGCTCGTGGTGACAATCTACGAAACGGAGAACGTCGCAGCCGACGAAGCGCTGCTAAAGGCCGTGGTGGGGCTGCTGAAGGACAACCCGGGGAACGACGAGGTGCGGCTCGTCATCCACGACGGCGAGGGGAACGACCTCGAGTTCGACCTGCCACGCGCGGCAGCCAGCGAAGAACTCGCGCGGAACCTGCGGGCGCTGCTCCGCCAGAACGGCAACGTGCGGCTCATGGGCCAGCGGGTAGTGGCGGCGTAGGAAGAAACGGGCTCAGCCGACGGGCTGAGCCTGGCCGATGATGTCGTCCCAGCTGCGGTCGGACCAGCGCATGGGGCGGAAGCGGAGTGGCGGTGTGGGTTCGAATTGTGGCTGTGGCGGCCGGACCTCGTGGGGCGGCGCCGCAGGCAGCGGCTGCGGAACGGGCGGCAGTGGGCCGCCGGTCGCACCCTCTTCGCAGGCGACGGCAGCGCCTTTTTCGTCGCGTACCCAGCCGTCCTGGAAGTGCGCGAGGAACTTCCCCTCGGGCGAGTAGATGGCACGGTTGTGCACGAGGCCGATCGCTCGGCCCTCGAGATCGTAGACAACGTCACGCAGCCGCCAGGCAACCGTGCGCCCGGCGCGGTCGAAGATCGCTTCCACGTGAGGCTCCTGGTGACGCGACCTGGATGGTCGCTTCTGTGCGATCCATGTATCGAGGGGACGCACGCGCGTCAAGATTTCAGCGCGGCCTCGATGAGCTGCAGCCCGAACTCGATCCCGATAGGAATGGCGTCTTCGTCGATCACGAAGCCCGGGTCGTGGTGGCGGCCGGCGATCCCCTTCGCTTCGTTGCGCGCGCCGAGCCAGAAGTAGCACCCGGGGCGGTGTTCGAGGAACACGCTCATGTCGTCGGCGCCCATGCTGGGCGCGCCGTGGATGTTCGCCGGACCGAAGAACTTCTGCGCCCGGTCGATGACCATGGCGGTGACTCGCTCGTCGTTCACGAGCGGCGGACAGCTCGTGTTGTGTTCGAACGTGAAGGTAGCGCCGAACGCCGCGCAGATACCGGCGAGCAGCTCTTCGACGCGGGAAATCATCAGTGCGCGTGTGCGGTCGTTGTAGGTGCGAATCGTGCCTGTGAGCGTCGCCGATTCGGCGATGACGTTCCCCCGGAAGCCGCCCACCAGCTTGCCCACCGTGAGGACAGCGGTTTCAGCGGGCGGCACAGAGCGGCTGACAACCGTCTGGAGCGCCGTCACCAGGTGGGCGGCGACGACGACAGCATCGACGGACTGATGCGGTGCCGCGGCGTGGCCGCCGCGCCCTTCGATCACGACGCGGAAGGCAGTCGGTGCAGCGAAGAACGGGCCGGGCGCAACGTTGATCGCTCCGATGGGCACGTCGGCGCTGATGTGCAGTCCGAGCACCGTCTGCACCCGGGGATTTTCGAGCACGCCTTCCTGTACACAGAGCTGGGCGCCGCCCGCGTGCTCTTCGGCGGGCTGGAAGAGGAAGCGAACGCTGCCGGGGAGCCTGTTTCGGCGCTCGGCGAGGATCGACGCGAGCGCGAGGCCGATGGCGATGTGCGCATCGTGGCCGCACGCGTGCATCACGCCCTCGTTCTTGGATTCGTAGGGCAGGCCACTGCGTTCGGGGATCGGGAGTGCGTCGATATCGGCGCGCCACATCACGCAGGGTTCGGCCTTCTTCCCGCGAACGAGTGCCGTCGCACCGGTTTTCGCGATGGGGCGGACGTCTTCGAGGCCGAGCGTTCGCAGGTGTTCGAGGATGACCTGTTGCGTGCGCTCCTCGCGCCACGAAAGTTCAGGATGCGCGTGGAAATCCCGCCGCCATTCGATGGCGCTGGGCGTGATGCGCTCAACGGCGTCCCGCAGCGTGAACCGCGACTTCACGGTCATGCCGGAACTCTACAGAGCGGCGAGGAACTATGCGACCTTGTGGAAGCCGGTCGGCGCTACATCTCCGGCTCGGGCGCGCGGGTGGGGTCGGTGATTTCGACCCAGAAGTACCCGAACACGACGATCCCGATCAAAAGGCCGCCCAGGATGCCGGTGACGATGCTGAGCACATCGCGAAGCGTGTCGGAGCCATCGACGTAGGAGGCTCGCCAGAGGTTCGCGCCAATCACCAGGGCGATGAGGAAGCCGATGATGAGCGACGGGCCAGCCCAGTCCCACCGCTGACGCCAAAGAAGGTACCCAAGGCCAACACCACCCAGCGCCACGATACCGACCGAGATAACGAACCCGAGGTCCCGGGTGTTGTCCCATGCGTCCCACGTCTGGAGGGCAACCACGGTGAGCGCGATGGTCGCGATGAGGCTCACCAGGCCGAAGATGTACTCGGCCCGCCGCCACTGCGGCCGTGCCGGTGCTTCCGGGAGACGCGACCGGTCGTGCAGGTAGTCGCCCTGCTTTTCCGGTTCGACTGGTGCTGGAACGGAGAAGTCTACTGCCATTCTTGGGACTCCCGGGGATCTGGCCGTCGACGACGATTCTGTCGCGTCCCCCGTTGGCGGGCAAGTTGGAGTAGAGTTTTCGCCATGACGAGTGCCTTCCTTCGCGACCGATACGCCGTGCTCCCGCGCGACTGCGCGCAGTGGCCGTTCGAACGGCTCCGCGACGAACTTGAGGCGTTGCGCGATTCGCCTGCACGACTGGTGGTGCTCGAACTCGAGGGAGCGGGCGGTGAACGTTGGGAGGAGGAGCAGCTCCTCTGGCTCGAGCGGTATCAGCTCCCGACCGTCGCGGCGCTTCGTGGCGAGATCAGCGGACACCTGCTCGACCTCGCGCTCGCGTGCGACATCCGCGTCGCGGGCGAAAGCGCGTCGCTCCGGTTTCGCACGATCGGGACGCGGCGAATGATGCTGCTGCTCGGGCTCGACCGGTCGGTGGAGGTGCTGCAACAGCGCGGGCAGGTCGACTCCGCAACGGCGTTGCGGGTGGGGCTCGTCTCGCGGCTGGCACCGGACGGGGAGCTCGACGCGACGGTAACGCGGCTGGCCGAGACAATCGCAGCACGCGGGCCGATCGCGGTGCAGCTCGCGAAGGAGGCAATCTGGCGCGGCCTGGCGATGCCACTCGAACAGGCGCTGCGCTTCGAAACGGATTTGACTCTGCTGCTTCAGACGACGAAAGATCGCGCCGAGGGAGTGCGGGCATTCCTCGAGAAGCGCTCGCCGGAGTTCACGGGGACGTAAGCATGATTGTTTTTCTTGAGGAACCAGAAGCCTGGTCGCTCATGATGCTCGTCAGCGCTGTCGCCATCGACAACGCTGACATCTCGGACGAGGGCAAGGAAGCCATTCGCCGCTGGCGTTCGGAGCGCGGCGAGGGCAGCCCTGAGCTTGAGAAGCTGACCGAAGAAATCAACGAGGCCATCAACGGGCGGCTCGACGAGAAGTTCACGCGGCGGGTGAAGCACCGCGGCCGCTACGAGACGGTGAGGAGATAGATGGAAGTCCGTTTCACCGACGACGAAATCGCGGAAGCGCTCACCATCATCGTGAATCGCATGGCCGATGAAGCCGGGCTGAGCGACAAGGACCGCGCGATGCTGAAGCGCTGGCGCTCGTCGCAGATGAAGCTCGGCAGCGACGAGATGGACGACCTGGTGGCGAAAGCGAACGAAGACTTCGCCCGCACGATGGCCCGTCGAGAGCGGAGCCAGATCCGCAAGCCCGACTGGCGCGACTAGTCTCGAGAGCTTAACCGGCGGCGCGGTGTGGGCACGTTTGCGTACCGCGACTAGCATGTGCTCGTGAACGGCTCGACGCGCGCCGAACTTGCGACCCGGCTGGGCGCTACGGCCCAGTATTGGTTCTGGCTGGTCGTGAGCTGGCTCGGCCAGCGCCTGCCCCAGCGAGCCAGCTACTGGGTTGCTGCGGGCTTCGGCATCACCGGGTATTACCTCTGGCCGCGGGGGCGCCGCGCGCTGCACCGGAACTACGCGCGGGTGCTCAACGGCTACCCTGAGGACCAGATTCGGCGCGTGGCCCGCGCCTCACTCGTGAACTACTGCCGCTACCTCGCGGACTTCATCCGCTTCCCTTCGCTCTCGTCACACCAGCTCCGCGCGCGCTGCCACGGGGAAGAGAACTGGCAGCTACTCGATAAGGTGCTGGCGAAGGGGAAGGGGGCCATCATCGTCTGCATGCACTTCGGGAACTGGGACCTCGGCGCTGGCGCCGCTGCGGCGCGCGGGTACCCGCTGACCGTGGTCGCCGAAACCTTCCGCCACCCGCGGCTCGATGCGCTCGTGGTTGGTTCCCGGCGGCGGCTCGGCATGCAGGTCGTCCCGATGGAGAAGGCGGGCCCTTCACTCATTCGAACCCTGCGACAGAACGGGCTCCTGGCGCTTCTCATCGACCGGCCGATGCCGGGCCAAGGCGTGCCGGTGAAGTTTTTCGGCGAAACCATCGAGGTGCCCGAGGGTCCCGCACGGCTGGCGCTTCGAACCGGGGCGCCGGTCATCCCGACCGCGTTCGTACGGCGCCACCCGGCCCGCGACGAAGTCGAGGCGCTGGCTGACTTCAACATCTCGTTCGAACCGAGCGGCGACGACGAACGCGACATCCGCGAACTGACGCAGGCGATCGTCTCGGCGCACGAGCGGTTCATTCGAATGCACCCGGACCAGTGGTACATGTTCCGGGAGATGTGGACGCGGCCGCCGGAGGCAGTGCGGTGATCAAGCTGGTGCTGCTGCGGCTGCTGGCGCCGCTGCTCGGGCGGGCGCCCTGGTTCGCTTATCCGCTCGCCGGGGTCCTGGGGCGGGTGGCCTGGCACACGCAACGCCGCAGCCGCGAGCGGCTCATCCGGAACCTCCTTCCGTTTTGCGATGGCGACATGGAGCGCGCGCGGCGCGAGGGGCTGCGCGCCTACCAGAACGTGGCGCGGTACTGGGTCGACCTCTGTACGCTGCCCTACCGCGACATGACGGGGTTCGAACGCAAGCACGTTCGAATCCTCCACCCGGAGCGGGTCGAGGCGCTGCTCCAGGCGGAGGGGCCCGTCGTCGCGGTGAGCGCGCACATGGGCAACCCCGAGATGGTGATCCAGGCGCTCACCTATCGCGGGCGGGCGTTCGTGGCCATGGTCGAGGAGCTGAAGCCGCGCCAGTTTTCGAAGGAGATGCTTCGGCGGCGAACGTCGGCCGGCGGGAAGTTCTACGAAGTGAACTTTGGTGGTGTGCGCGCGTGTATCGATGCCCTTCGCCGGGGCGAGCTCGTGGGGCTGATGGCCGATCGCGACATCCAGGACACGGGCATCTGCGTGGCGCTCGCCGGGAAGTGCGTGAAGCTGCCTCGCGGCCCGTGGGAGATCGCGCGGCGCGCCAACGCGCTGGTAGTCCCGGTGCTGACCTCGCGCGACGAACGGGACAACTTCACAATTTACGTCGAGGAGCCGTTCCGCGTGGACGCGACCGGCGACACGGAACTCGACGTGCGTAAGGCCGTCGAACAGTGGGCACACATCCTCGAAACGCACATCCGCCGCGAGCCCGGCCAATGGGCGGTGCTCGAAGACTTCTGGACGGTGCACGCCTGTGGGCAAAGCTGACCTGCACCTGCACACCACCGTCTCCGACGGCCTCGTCACCGTGGAGCGGCTGCTCGAATATGTGGAACACGAAACGGACCTCGACGTCATCGCGGTGACCGACCACGAGGACGCGCTCGGGGGGCTGCGCGCGCGGGAACTTGCGGCGAAGCGCGGCTACCGCGTGGAGGTGATCCCCGGCGCCGAGGTGACGACCCTCCAGGGGCACCTGCTGGCCCTGTTCGTCGAAAACGCGCCGAAGAGCTTCCGGACGGTGGAGCGCACGCTGGAAGGGATCCACGAGCAGGGCGGACTCGCCATCATTCCGCACCCCATGAGCTGGCTCACCCGGTCGCTCGGGCGGCGCGTCATCGAACGCGTCGTAAGCCGAGGCGAGAACGGCGTGCACTTTGATGGGATCGAACTCTGCAACCCGAGCCCGGCCGGTCTGCGCGGGCGGCAGCGCGCGTGCGAGGGCAACCTGCGCTGGGGCCTCCCAGCGATTGGCGCTTCGGACGCACATCACCTCGAGCACATCGGCCGTGGCTGGACCGAGTTCGACGGAACGACTGCCGAGGATTTGCGTTCGGCGATCGAACGAGGGGAGACGCGGGCGCGCATGGCCAAGTACCCTTCTTTACGAGAAGTAGGTCTCGGCCGCACGGCGCTGGGGCTGGTGTGGGGATATTCCGCGACACCGCGAAAGATGCTGCGCTGGCGAAAGAAAGGCGCCGGGAAATGAAGATAGCCTTCGTCTCGCCGTACGACTGGTCGGTGCATGGCGGGGTGAACTCGCATATCCGCCACCTTGCAAGGCTGTTTCGCGATTGGGGCCACGATGTCTCGATCTTCGCGCCAGCGTCGGAACCCGACAGCGTAGGCGACGAATGCACGGTAATGGGCCGGCCCTACGGGCTCCGGGTGAGCGGGTCGGTCGCGCGGATCACCTTCGCGTGGGCTTCACCCACCGTGAAGCGGGTGATGGCCACGAACCAGTTCGACATCCTGCACCTGCACGAGCCGTTGATGCCGCTCCTGCCCTACCACTTCCTGCGGTACTCCCGCGCGGTGAACGTCGGGACGTTCCATGCGGCGAAGGAAGGCGGGCTGCGCATCTACGGGTACACGCGGCCGCTCACGCGGCGCTGGTTCCGGAAGCTCGACGGGAAAATCGCGGTTTCGCCCGCCGCGGCGGGGCTGGTGAGCCGGTACTTCGCCGGGTATTTCAACATCATCCCGAACGGCATCGAATACGATCACTGGGCCCGGGAACGCGAACCGTGGCCCGAGTTCAACGATGGCCGGTTCAACATCCTGTTCGTCGGGCGGCCCGAGAAGCGGAAGGGACTGAAGTACCTGTTGCGCGCGTACATGCGGCTGCGCCAGCGGCACGACAACCTGCGGCTTATCGTGGTCGGCGCGGGCGATTTCTCGCGGTACCGGCGGCTTATGGAGCCGTTCCCCGACGTGGTGTTCCGCGAGAACGTCCCCTACGAGGAGTTGCCGCGCTACCACCACAGCGCTCACGTGGCCGTCTGCCCGAACACGGGCAACGAAAGCCAGGGCTACGTACTGATGGAGGCGCTGGCGGCCGGGCTGCCCGTCATCGCCAGCAACATCGAAGGGTTCGCCGGTGTGGTGACGCACGAAGTCGAGGGCCTGCTGGTTCGCCCGCGGGACGACCTCGCCATCGAAGAGGCGGTGATCCGCCTGATGCGGGACGCAGACCTGCGGCACCGGCTCGCCGAGCGCGGGCAGGCGCACGCCATGCGCTTCAGCTGGGACGTGGTCGCCCACCGGGTGATGTCGTATTACGAGCGGCTGCTGTATGAACGGCAGCAGGTGGCAGAATCGCGCTCGCGCCGCGCCGCGCGGGCAACCCTGACACGGATGTAGAGAGTGACGAAGCTGAACCTGCTCCCGCAGCGCATCCCCCAGGGTGCGGCCGATGCGATTGGCCGTACCGTCGGCGGGCTTGGCATCACGCCCAACATGATTTCGCTCGCCGGGCTCATCGGGAACGGCGTTGCGGCCTTCCTCGTAACGCGCGAGATGCTCATCGCTGCGGGCATCGTGTTCCTGTTCTTCAGCGCGCTCGACTTCGTCGATGGCGCAGTAGCCCGGGCGACGAACACGGCGAGCCCCTACGGTGCGGTGTTCGATGCGGTGCTCGACCGCTGGGGCGAAGCGCTCGTCCTCGCCGGGATCGCGTGGTACTTCGGCGACCGCGGCGAATACGTGCAGGCGGCGGTCACGTACGCGGCGCTCTTCGGCAGCATCGCTGTGAGCTACATGCGCGCCCGCGCCGAGGTGAACGGCCTCGAGATGCGCGAAGGGCTGTTCCGACGGCAGGAGCGGGTAGTGCTCATCGGCCTCGGGCTGCTGTTCAACGCGCTGACCCTGGTGATCTGGGTACTGGCGGTGCTCGCGAACCTGACGGCGCTCCAGCGGTTCTGGCTCATCGGCCGCGGCCTGCGTGCGATGGATTCGCGGGTAGTCAGTTCGAAAACGGCGAAATAAAGCCGACAGCCAGCGTGATCATCGCCAGCCCCCACGCGATAAGCCCAACCCCGAACGCCCGCAGCAAGAGCGAGGGCTCCACCGCTCGCTGTGTGCGAGGCTCCGGCTGAACGCGGACGCCGGGACGACCGGGACGTGGCGTGGCCCCTCCGTTCGGGCCACGCTGCGGCTTGGCGCGAAGGCCAGCGAACGACTCGCCGCGTTGATGCTGGTTCATCGACCCCTCGCCGGGAGAATCGGCAGAGACCCGGGGCGCGTTGAGCCCGACGGCCTGACGCGGGCGCTCCGGGCCGGGTAGGATGCGGGCATGCGCGTGTCACCCTCTGTGCGGGCCGTCCAGGTACCCGACGACAACCCCATGCATCCCGACTACACGAGCATCTACCTCGTCGGCGAGGGCCAGGTGCTCACGATCGACGCGGGCGAAGCGATGGACCGCTACCAGTGGATGCTTCGCGGCTACCTCGCGGCGGTGGAGAAAGCGGAGATCGCGCTTTCGAGCATCACCCATCACCACCCCGACCACATCGGCAACCTGAAGTGGATGCGGGAGGAGCTCGGGGCGGAGGTGCTGGTGCCGAAGGAGGCGCCGAAGCTGCTCAAGGGGAAGCTCCCGCGCTCGGGGGTCGAAACGCTGGAAGACGGCCAGGTCATCGAACTCGATGGCGGGGTGCGCGTGCAGGTGCTGGTCACCCCGGGCCACAGCGTCGATTCGGTCTGCTACTACATCGAAGAGGAAGGCGTGCTGTTCACGGGCGACACGCTCCTCGGCAGTTCGACCACGACGGTGTGGGACCTCGGTGAGTACCGGCGAACGCTGAAACGGCTCATCGAACTGCCGAACCTGAAGGTCATCTGCCCGGGGCATGGACCGCTGGTGCACGACCCGCGCGAACGGCTCCAGTCGTACATCGACCACCGCGACATGCGCGAGCGGCAGATCCTCGAAGCGTTGAAGGAAGGCGGTCCGATGACGAGCTGGGACATCATGCTCAAGCTCTACCCGGACATTAATCCGCGGCTGCGGCGGGCTGCCGACAACAACGTGCGGTCGCACCTCGCGCAGCTCGAAGCCGAGGGGCGGCTGACCGTCTACCCGGGCAAGCCGCGAAAGCCGAGCGCTGCCCGGAAGCGCCGGCAGGAAGAGCACGCTCGCCAGCGCGACCTGATCATCCGGAAAGCGAAGCGGCTGGAGGCTGCCAAGCGCCGCGCCGAGATCCGGGAGGCGGAGAACCCGCCAACCTCGGAGTGGATCGAACCGCCACGGTACGAACTGAAGTAACCGGCCAGCCCAGGGCTCGTTTTCGTTGCAGGGAAGCGCGTCGCAGTATGGCGCGCTTCACAGAAGGTGATTTCACCGGGTGGGCACACTCTGCCAGGCTTTCGCACTTCCTGGCAGGAGACAGCAGTGACCACCACATCGATTGATCCGAAGCTCGCCGAGCAAAAGGCGGAACTCGCCATCGGCTACCTGGCTGGCGGGCTCACGGCCAGCCTCATCTACCTGGGCGACAAGCTCGGGCTGTACCGGGCGATGGACGGCGCCGGGGCAATGACCAGCGCGGAACTCGCCGAACGGACCGGGTTCGCCGAGCGCTTCGTCCGTGAATGGCTGAACCAGCAGGCAGCCGCGGGAATCCTCGAGTACCGCGGCGCGGGCCAGTTCGAACTCACACCGGAAGCGAGCCTCGTCTTCGTCGACGAAGCGAACGAGAACTCGGTCATCGGCATGTTCGGCGACTTCCCGGCGCTGGTATCGCAATACGACCGGCTCCCCGAGGTGTTCCGAAGCGGCATCGGTTTCACGTACGACGACGGTGGCCCGTCCATCGCGCGAACCATCGACCGCGGATTGGGCCCGTGGAACCGCTCGGGGCTCATCGAGCAGGCGCTCCCGAAGGTCGATGGCCTCCTCGCGAAGCTGGAGGCGGGCGCAGAGGTCGCGGACGTTGGCTGCGGTGCGGCCGCCGGGATTATCGAACTGGCGAAGCGCTACCCGCAGTCCCGCTTCCACGGGTACGACAACTCCCAAAACGCGCTGCGGATCGCCCGGGAGAACATCGGCGCGGCCGGGCTGACGAACGTCTTCCTGCACAACAGCGACGAAGAGCCGCTGCCCGCTACACCACGGTTCGATGTCGTGCTGACGCTCGACTGCCTGCACGACATGAGCCGCCCGGACCTCGCGGCCGCTGCCATTCGGCGCGCCATCAAGCCCGAAGGCACGTGGTTCATCATGGACAGCCGCTGTGGCGCGACGCTGGAGGAGAACCTCGAAAACCCGCTCGGGGGTTTCCTGTACGGCATCTCGCTGGGGCTCTGCCTGCCGTCATCGGCTTCGACCGAAAACGGGCTCGCGCTGGGGACCGCCGGGCTGCCTGAGCCGCGGATGCGCGAGCTGGTGGAGGGCGCAGGGTTCGCTTCGTTCCGCTCCGTTCCATTGGAGCATCCTATGAATGCGTTTTACGAGGCCCACCCCTAAGGGCGCGAGGAATAGCCGGGACGTACGTGACATACATACTTGTGAAAGTGAATATTAGGAGAAACGCGTAGAGCGTCTCTTCACCGTCCTTGCTTGAATGAGGTTGACGGGTGATATAGTGGCTTTCCTAGCGCTGGCGGGGTGTTTGCCGCGTTCGCGGCGACGGCGCTAAGGAAGTCCCTATCGCCCCCTGCCTATCCTGTGAGCAAAGGACGGTCGAGGTTTTGACCGAACCCCTCCAGGTTGGCCAGTTCGCGATTGTGGATCACGAACCGGTTGACCGTGGTCCAAATGCCGGAGTTTTTCTCGGCCGAGGGCCTGCCGACGACCGAGCAGAGCTGTACCTCGTGGCCGAGGGCACCTCATCGGCAGGTGAGGCGTTCGCCGGCCAGGTGGTGACAGCATCTGGCCGCGCCTGGAACACCTTCGACATGAGCCTGACCGGCGCGCTGCGTCGTCTCTTCACCGACGCCGAGCGCCAGGTCCGCGATTGGAACCGCAAGAGCATCCCCGAGCACCGTGTCGGCATCGGGCTGACCTGCTTCGGCAGGCGCGGAAACCACGCGGTCATCGCGCAGGCGGGCCCGAGCGCCGCGTTCCACTGGCATCGCGGCAGCGTCGATATGTACATCACCTCCGAGAAGAACGCGGAGCCCATCGGCCCGGGAGAGATAGAGCCGCAGCTCACGCGTATCGAGTTCGACCCCGGCGACCGGGTGCTGATGCTTTCGACAGCAGCGCTCGCCGAACTGGACAACGAGCTCATCGAAGGCATCCTCAACCTCCAGGGCGAGAAGATCCTCGCCGAGGTGTACCACCGCATTTCGCACCTCCAGCACGTGACGGTGCTGCTGGTTCAGAACCCGCCGCGGCTGGAAGAGGAACCCGAAGACGACGAGAACACGTTCGTCATCGGCGAGGAGGAGCAGGAGGCCCCGTCCGACAGCACCGAGGAGCCGGAGGCCACTGAACGCCCGAAGAACGGCGCCGGGAAGCAGGCGGTCCGGGACGGGTTCCAGCCCACGCTCTTCCTGAGGGACCGCGAAAGCGACGACGCGGTGCTGGCCGCACGGCGAAAACTCATCGACCTGCAGCAGACCCGGAAGCGCGAGGTGGCGGTTGCCCCGGTTGCTCCGGCGGTCGCGGTCGCCGAGATCCCGGAACCACTGCGGCCGGCAGCGGGCGAGACGCGCCTGGCCATCCTCGCGGCGCAACATCGCGCGTACGCCAGCCTCGGCGCGGCGGCGCTCCCCGCTTTTCGACCCGGCCACGCCCACACCAGCATCGATACCGGCAGCGAGACGGCGCGGCGCCACCGGCGCGACAGCTTCACCCGCAGCCTCGTGCGTGAGGAGCCGCCACCGCGGCCGCCCATCCAGGACCCCGATATCCCCCTCGCCGACGACATGGCCGAGGACCTACGCGCGCGGAACAGCGTTTCAAGCCCGATCGAGGATGCTATCGCGGTGAACCACGAAGTGAGCCTCACGAGCGGTGCGCCACTGGTCCGCGTTCGCCCGGCGATCCGCGGGCGCTGGAAGGCGCAGGGAACGCTCTCGCGACGGCGGACGATAGTCATCGGCCAGCACCCGCCGACGTGGCTCGTCATCCTGATCGGCCTCGGCATTCTGCTGACGCTCGTGGGCTTCCTGGTTGTGCCCGGGATGATCGACGACCAGGGCGAAGGCAAGTACGTGGCACTCATCAACGAAGCGCAGCGCCATATCGCGACGGCCGACGCCAGCCCCGACCCGGCAGCAAAACGGGCGGAGTTGCAACAGGCACAGGCGCTCCTGCTCGAAGCGCGTGACACCCAGAGTTCGGGCCCCGAAGTCGAACGGCTGCTCGGCGACGTGCGAGCCGCGCTCGACGTGATGGACGCAGTGCGCGAACCGGCATCCGTCGAAGTCGTGGCCAGCCTCGAACAGTTCGGCGACCAGCCGGTGGCGGTCGCTCGGCTCGTGGTGACCGGCGACCGCGCGTACATCCTCGACAGCGCATCGTCGCAGGTCATCGACATCGACCTCGCGAGCGGCGAACGGCGCGTCGTCTTCCGGGAGGACCGCGACGCAGGGCGCGCCCAGCCGGTAGCGGTGGCAGCCGGGGAGTTCAACGGCGCCACGCAGCTTTTCGTGCTCGACGGAAACCGCGCGCTCTGGGCGCTCAACGCGGCCGGGGAAGTGCAGCAACTCGAGTTCGCCGCGCCCAAGGGCCTGGCAGCGACGGACATCGGGGTGCACGGCCGCGACCTGTACGTGCTCGACGCATCGGCCGCGGTGATCTGGCGATTCGCACCGACGGACCGAGGGTATGGCGCGCCACCTGCTGTTGCGCTCGAAACGCCGGACCTCGCGGCTGCCCGCCGCATGCTTGTCGACGGCGAAATCGTCACGTCGGATGCCGACGGCACGGTACATCTGTTCGTCAATCAGCTCGCGCTGACGCTCTCGGAAGCGGGCATCGACGAGCGCCTGGTGGAAGCGCGGCAGCCGAACCGGCTGGGCGCCGACGGCAACATTGCGATCGTCGATGGGCCGAACAACCGGATCGTTGTTTTC
This sequence comes from uncultured Anaerolineaceae bacterium, assembly GCA_964632355.1. GTDB lineage: Bacteria > Chloroflexota > Dehalococcoidia > Tepidiformales > Tepidiformaceae > JALOAP01. The sequence goes on from CAZWBW010000016.1 coordinate 20,854, forward strand.
CGCCCGGATGGGGCGTTCGACCACCAGTACCGGCACAAGAGCTTCAACGGAATTTCGGCGCTGGCGATGCACGACGATGTCGGGTACGTGTTCGCTGGCGGCCAGCTCCTGCGTGTCCAGTTCGCTGCCGAGTGACCCAAACCATTTCGTTTCGAACTCGTTGCTCGGGGGCGAATAGCGTGGCACCATTCGCAACGGTGAGAGCCGACCGGCGACGGGAGAGAGTGTGACGTTTCCAGCGGGCCAGGAAGAACTTGCGAACGTCTGTCCCTACCTGGGCCTGGCCGACGACGCCGACTCGCATGCGACGTACCCGACCGAGGCACACCGCTGCTACCGGCTCGAAAATCCCACGCGCATTGCAACGGGTCACCAGGAAACCTACTGCCTCGGCGCGAACCATGTGACGTGCCCGGTGTTCCGCGGCGAAGGCATCGGTGCGACGCGAGCGGCGGCAGGCGCTGGTGCGGCGGCAGCAGCCGGCGGACATCCCGGCCGCGGCCCGCGACCAGCCGGCGAAGGCGCACCACGCGGCCGGGCGGGACGAGAGGGCGGCCGGTCACCGGCGCTCGAGCGGCGGCGCCCAACCGGGACGCTGAGCCCGCGCCCCAGCGGTGGCGGCATCAGCATGCCCGTAGCCACCATTGGCCTGTTCGCGCTGGCCATTGTTGTGCTGGCGCTCGCGTTCATCATCAACCGCGCGGTCGGTGGCAACGGTGGCGACGATCTGAGCCCGGCGGACCAGTTCGCGAGCCAGCAGGCCAATCGCAGCGAGACGCAGACGCCGGCGGGTTCGGGCGGTTCGGACCAGACGCCGGACCAGGGCAACGACCAGCAGCCCGGCGGCGGCGCGACCACTCCGGCCGGCGGCGACGAGGGCGGTGACGACGAAGGTGACGACGAAACGCCCACACCCTCCGGTGGCGGCAGCAGCAGCGGGGATGTGTACGTGGTCCAGGCCGGCGACATGTGCGCCACGATCGCGCAGGAACACGGGCTGACGCTCGATGAGCTCTACGAGCTGAACCCCGAGATCAACGACGGTTGCACGAACCTGAGCGTCGGCCAGGAACTCCGCGTCCGGTAACGACGAGCCTCGACACGTGGATACTCCCGCCGGACCGGTGGGAGTTTTTCATTTCCCGTCGCGCGGGGGGCTGGGGTCGTTTTCGTGGTGCCAGCGAACCCACGTCTCGCGAGCGTGCCAGTGCGTCGGGTGGCTTTCCCAATCGTGCGTGCGCTCTTCGACCCACTTCCAGTCGGACCAGCAGAGGAGCGCCATGTCGAGGTCCCGGCGGGCGAGTTGCCGAATGGCCTTCATGACCGGAGTACGCTGGCGCTTCCGCGGTTCGAACTTATCTGCGAGGAGCACGATCTTGGCGAGCAGCGGCATCTCGGGGTGGCCGAGCGTGTGATCCCGGATGGCGGCGAGCGCCTCCTCGTCGGTGACCCCGAAACGTTCGCGGAGAACGACGGCGGCGAGCGGCCCGTGCAGCATCACCGGCGTTCGTTCGTCTTCGGGCAGGATCGTGACACCGGCCTCGCGCGAGAGGCGCAGGAGTTCGGCAGGTTCGTGCGCGCGAAACAGGTCGTGACCCCAGACCGCGAGTTCGGTGCGTTCGGGGTCGACGTCCCAGCACGCGGCAAGTTCGAGGGCCTCATCGCGCACGCGTTCGATGTGGCGGATGAGCCCCTCGGGCCGGGACGCGAGTTCTTCGCGGATGGCAGCGATCTGCTGCTGAATGGACGTGCCCACTAGCCTTCAGGACCGAGCTTGCGACCGCCGAGCAGGTGCAGGTGCAGGTGGTTGATGGTCATGCCCGCGGCGTCGCCGACGTTGAACGCGAGCCGGTAGCCGGGTTCGAACACGCCCTCGATGCGTGCAACCTCCTTCGCGGTGACGAAGAGGTTCGCGAGCACCTCGGCGTGGCTCCATTCGATCTCGCGGGCGTCGGGAATGTGCTCGCGCGGGATGATGAGCGTGTGGATGGGTGCGCGCGGGTTGATGTCGCGGATGGCGAAGACCTTCTCGTTCTCCACCACCTTTTCGACCGGGATCTCGCCCCGGCTCATCTTGCAGAAGAGGCAGTCACTCGGCATGCGCGCATTGTAGCAGCGAGCAGTGGCGCGGGAGGCGGCTCAGCGCCCGGTTTCCGCACGCGGGCGAGAGTCAGGCGAGCGAGTCGGCGCGAATCTCGTCGCGGCCGGATTCCATGGGCCTCCCGGCAAGCGCGTTCGCCGTCCATTCGGCGACGAGTTCGCCCACGATGCCGGGCGACCGCGTCAGCCCGTGGTCGTCCTCTTCGAGCAGGACGAGACGTTTCGGGTCGCCGGCGCGGCGATAGATGTCTTCGCTGGCGGCGTAACTCAGGATCGCGTCGCCGGTGCCGTGGACGAGCAGCAGAGGCTTGTTAAGTTCGCCGACTTCCTGCGTGCCGTGGCGCTGCGGCGAAAGGGCGACGACCGCCTGGATGGCCGGCGAAAGGCCACCCGCGCGGATCGCGACAGCCCCGCCGAAGCTGTGGCCCACGACGGCGATTTCGGTTGCGCCAAGGCCGCGCAGGAAGTTGCACCCGGCGAGCGTATCGAGCACGCACTCCTCGAGGTGGTTCGGCTGGCGGTAGTCGAGCCGCAGCACCGAGAGGTTGTGCGTTCGGACGAGGTCGGGCAGGCGGTTGTAGAGGCGGTTCGCGGGCCCATCGATGCCGCCCATCGCGCCGCCGACGCAGATGATCGCGCCGGTGCCGCCTTCGACGACGTGGAAGATGCCGGGGATGTCGCCGCGGGTACTGATGAGGAGCACACGAAGGACGTCGGGCTGGCCGTCGAGCGGCTGGGCCGCCACATTCAGAAGCCGGAGGCTGTAGTCCTGGCCGGGCGGCGGGCCCGGTTCGTCGTCGTCCCACATGTAGGTCATGCGGCCACTATACGCCGTTGGCGAGCGGCTTTTCCCTCCCGGGGTTGCGAGGAAGAACGAATGGGGGATTACTGGTAACCTTCACTGCGCAACGACCCCGGCCAGCCTGGGGCAGACCGGGAACGTATCCCACAGGATGTAGAGAGGACTCACCGAGATGGCAATTTCTTTCGAAGGCCAGGTAGCGGTCGTCACCGGCGCGGGCGCGGGCCTGGGCCGTGCGTACGCGATCGACCTCGCCAAGCGCGGCGCGAAGGTCGTCGTGAACGACCTCGGCGGCGACCCGCATGGCCAGGGCGAAAACCGTGCGCCTGCCCAGAAGGTCGTCGACGAAATCAAGGAACTCGGCGGCGAGGCTGTCCCGAACTACGACGACGTCTCTTCCTATGAAGGCGGCTTCAACATCGTCAAGACGGCGATCGACAACTTCGGCCGGCTCGACATCGTTATCTGCAACGCGGGCATTCTCCGCGACGTCGCCTTCCACAACATGAGCGAAGACGACTGGGACAAGGTCTTCGCGGTGCACATCAAGGGTTCGTTCACGGTGCTGCGCGCGGCGTGGCCGGTGTTCCGCCAGCAGTCGTACGGCCGCGTGATCCTGACCACCTCGTCCTCGGGTATCTACGGCCAGTTCGGCCAGGCGAACTACGGTGCGGCAAAGACGGCGATGCTCGGCCTGATGAACGTGCTGAAGCAGGAAGGCGCGAAGTACAACGTCACTGTGAACACCATCGCTCCGGTGGCGGGCACGCGCCTCACCGCGACGGTTATGCCGCAGGAGATGGTCGAGCGGCTGAAGCCGGAATTCGTGGTCCCGGCCGTGACCTACATGGTCTCGAAGGAGTGCACGGACAGCGGCCTCATCATCGAAGCCGGTGCGGGCAACTTCAACCGCGCAGCGATCGTCAAGGGCCCCGGCATCCAGCCCGGCATGGACGAAGTCAAGGACGCCGAGTGGGTCCAGGCCAACTGGGACAAGATCTGCAGCCTCGAAGGCGCGGTGCCGATGTGGCGCACCGGCCAGACGCTCGCTGACTACCTCGCCGAAAAGCAGGCGAAGCAGTAGCGCGCGACAGGCGAACGTTCGAAGGGGCCTCCGCACGGAGGCCCCTTTTGTTGTGGCCGGGAAACCAGACGAGCTACTCGCGCCGGGCTTCGATGACGTAGACGTGCGTGGGCGTCGGGAACACGTTCGTCAGTTCGAAGCCACCAGCCGCGAGGAACTCCTTGTACTCGGCGGCGGTGCGCTCCCGGCCGCCAGTGGCCATGAGCATGACGATGTCGAGCGTCTTCGCCCACGAAGGGCCTTCCGCGTCGGGCACGACGGATTCGACGAGGAGCAGCGTCGCGCCCGGCTTTGCGGCGTCCCGCACGGCCGCAAGGATGGCGTCGGCCTGCTGGTCGGACCAGTCGTGGATGATGTTCATGAGGATGTAGCAGTCCGCGGCCGGCAGGCGATCGCGGAAGAAGTCGCCGGCGACCAACTCGAGGCGGGGTGTATCGTGCGGCACCTCTGCGATGACGTGGGGCAGGTCGAACAGGACGCCATGCGCGCCCGGGTTCGCCTCCAGGATCCCCTTGATGACGTGACCATGCCCGCCGCCGATGTCGGCGATCGTGTCGAACCGCGAGAAGTCGTAGACCTGCAGGAGGCCGTGGAGGTCGGCGTGCGACTTGGCAGTCATCGCCTCGCCGAAGGTGACGCTCGCCTCGGGATCGCTTGCGAGGTAGGCGAACATGCCGCCGGGGTACACCAGCTCCATCGCCGCGCGTTCGTCCAGGAGCGACTCGTCGAGGTGGTGGGCGGCCCGCCAGTTCGACTCGTGCCCGATCATCTTGACAAACGGGGCCAGCGATTGCGGATGGCCGGTTCGCAGAAGGCGGGACGCCGGCGTGTGGGCGAAGCGGTCGCCATCCTGCGCGAAGATGCCGTGCGCGGCGAGGAGCCGCATCGCGCGGAAGAGCGCGCGTGGATGGGCGCCGGCTGCGGCAGCAAGGTCGGACGCCGTGCGTGGCTCGTCGCCGAGGGAATCGGCGACTCCGAGGCGCACCACGGCGTGGAGACAGCGTGGCGCGAGGTAGCCCGCAGCCAGGTCCATCACCTGCTGGATGGCCACGCCGTCCACTACTTCGGTCCGGGTCATGCGTTACTCCCCCAACATCGGATGCGGGGAAGTGTGCCGGCGCAGGCTCGCGCTGACTTCGGGATTTCCACGTACTCGTTGGCGCCGCGGGAAAGGGGTCCACGAAGCTGAGCAACGTTCGAAGCCGTGGAGGATGGGTGATCTCCGCCAGTCAGCTCCGCAAGAGGCGCGCGCCCAGGGCCGCGGCCTCAGCACGACCCCGCACGCCGAGTTTCGCGTACAGGTTCTCGGTGTGGCGCTCGACCGTTCGCACGCTGAGCGACAGCTGTTTCGCGATCTCCTGGTTCGTGAGCCCGTCGGTAAGGAGGCCGAGCACCTCGGCCTCGCGAGCCGAGAGCGCTTCGAGGCCGGACGCCGCGCCCTCGACCGGGGTATCGCCGAGGAAACGCTGGATGGTGGAGGCGAGCGCGAGTGCGTCGCCAAACACGTGGATGTGGAACTTCCCCGGGAGGGTGACCACACGCGCGCGAGGGATGCGCCGTGCCATTCCGTGGCTCACTTCGGCCGGGAAGAGCGGGTCCTGTGCCCGGCTCACGAGGAGCGTTGGCACCTGGAGGCCGGCGAGGCGGGGAATGAGGTCGAGACCCTGTGCGGCATCCTGCAGCGCGGCGGTCGTCTCGGCTGACGCGGAGACGTCGAGAAGCCGCTCGAGCGCTTCGATGTCGGCCGGGTCGGCCCCCTCGGCCATGAGGGCGGCGAACGTCTTTCGCGCGAGCGTCCAGTCGGTGAGGATCAGCTCGCGCATCGCCGGCCAGGGGTTGCCCTCCTGTGGCGGCCGCAGGAGCGAGGCATAGAGCACAAGGTACGAAACCCGCCGCGGGTTCTGGAGTGCGTAGAGCACCGCTGTCGGGCCGCCATGCGACGGCGCGAAGAGCGCGAATCGCCGGAGGCGGAGATGGTCCACGAGGTCGGCGAGGACCTGGACGTCGGCCTCCAGGCTGAAGTCGATGCGGTCCCGTGAGGAGAGGCCGGTGCCCCAGCGGTCGTACCTGATGTAGGTGCGCGTTCGCGCGATGGCTGCGGCGAATTCCGGGCCCTGGCCCAGCTTCGCGCCTTCGACGAGATGGTTCGTCCAGGCCGGGACGACGACGAACGCGGGCCCCTGGCCCTCGCGGGCATATGCGATGTTCGCGCCGACCGACGACCGGAAGTACTCGACCTCGACGACCATGCGGCGGATTGTAGCCTCCCGGCGAGCCAGGGGCGCTTTTCGGCTACTCACGCTGCCCGTGTCGCTCTTTCGCGTATTACCGCGTCGCTCACGGACTTCTCCCACCTCGACTTCATCGATGCGGCCACCGGGAGTGTGGTTCGCCGAGGAAGGAGTCCGCCGGCCCAACCCGGATCCCGCCGGTGCCGCCAGTCTCCCCGATTGCGTACGCTTCGCGCGGAACAAGAAGGAGGGACGTATGCGGCTCGAAGGGAAGGTGGCCATCGTCGTCGGGGCGGGACAGACGCCCGGCGAGACAATCGGCAACGGGCGCGCGACCGCCATCCTGTTCGCGCGCGAAGGCGCCCGTGTGCTGCTGGTCGACCGCGACCCGGTCTCTGTCGAAGAGACGTACGAGATGATTCGCGCGGAGGGCGGCGAAGCGAAGGTCCACATCGCCGACATCACCGACGAGGACGCGGTTCGCACCATCCCGGAAGCGTGCGTTGCGGCCTACGGGCAGGTCGACATCCTGCAGAACAACGTCGGCATCGGCGCAGGCGACTCGACGTTCGCACACATCGAACGCGAGGCGTGGGACCGCATCTTTGCGGTGAACGTGACGGGCATGATGTTGACCTGCAAACACGTGGTGCCGCTCATGCGCGAACGCCGGCGGGGAGCCATCGTGAACGTCTCGTCGATCGCGGCCGTGGCAGCGACGCCAATGGTCGCGTACAAGGCATCGAAGGCGGCGGTGAACGCGTTCACGCAGCACCTGGCGATGGCGAATGCGCGCTACGGCGTGCGCGCAAACGCGGTCATGCCCGGGCTGCTGGACACGCCGATGGCCGTGGGCGGGTTCGCGCGAATGCGGGGCGTGAGCACCGACCAGGTTCGCGAGGAGCGAAACAAGCGCGTCCCGCTGAACCAGCAGATGGGCACGGCGTGGGACACCGCGTACGCGTCGCTCTTCCTCGCCTCCGACGAGGCGCGGTTCATCACCGGCGTCCTGCTGCCGGTCGATGGCGGACAGAGCGTGGCGGTGGGGTAGGGAGCTAGCCCGCTCGGCGGCGGAAGCGGTTCCAGGCGGTCGCGAAGTCTTCGGCTTTGCCGTCGGGGTAGTAGTCGCGGACGAGCTGGCGGCGAAGCGTCTGAGGATCGAAGGTGCGGGTGCGCTTCACGATGGCGCCACGCTCGGTGATGGCGGTGACCTGGACGGGCGGGACCTCGCGGCGTTGCGGTGTACGGATCGCCGGCCTCGCCATCACCGGTTCGGCGCCGGCAGCGCTCAGGAAGTCGAGCGGGCCGCGGTACTGCTCCGCGTCGTATTCGAGCGCCTGGACGTCGACGCTCACGTAGACGGGGAGGCGGCCACGCTCCTGCGCCTGCAGCGGCCGGTTACCGACCGCGAGCATGACGCGCTGCCCGAATGCATCGGCCTGGTCGCGGGTACAGCCAACGAGCACCACCGCGAAGCGCTGCTCGTCGAGGCGTGCGAGGAAATCGGAGTTCCGGGTGACGCGGGAGAGGGTCTCGGCAACGTGCTGCACGGCGGCATCGACGGTCCCCGGGCCCCAGACCTGGCCGATTTCGGTGAGCCGTTCGATTTCGATGATGGCGAGCGTGAGCGGCTGGCCGTAGCGCTCGGCGCGGGCGGTGTCGCGGGCCACCTGTTCGATGAGGTTCTGGCGGTTCGGGAGGCCCGTGAGTTCGTCGGTGAGGGCGAAGTCCGCGTGCTGGTCGGTGGCGTTCGCCAGTTCGCGGCGATGGATCTCGGCGGTGAGCCGTTCGGTTCGCCGCGCAAAGAACACGGCCGCGCCGGTGGAGCCGAGCAGCAGCGCGCCGAGCGGCGGAACCGCCAGCGCTGTCGCAACTTCGCCCGCGGCCAGGACGCCGAGCGCAGCGTACATGTTGCGCCGGCTGGCACGCAGAGCGCTGCCGGAGTCGTTCGGGGCAGAACGGCGACGAAGCTGCACGACAACGCTCCTGGTTTGGTGCCAAGTGGCATTCGACGGAAGTATCGGCACAGAACAGCCGTGTCCGTGGGACTGGCACGTAACGGCCGCGTGAACGAGGGGAAGAGATAGGTTGAAATCGCGAATTCGCATGGTTTAGTTGCGAGCGCGTGGAACGGCGCGGTAGGCTTGGGGCGACAACAGAACAGGGCATGCCGCTGGGGGAGCCGAGAGGCTGAGAGTCCCGAGGGGACAACTCCAGGAACCTGATCCCGGTAATGCGGGCGTAGGGAAGCGGCGTGGAACAGCAGCCTGAGGGCAGTGTACCCACGTGCTTCCTCTGGCTGGCTGTTGTAGCGAGCCGGAGGAATAGGTTCCCCGGCTTTCGTGTTATCCGGCGTCTCCTTCGGCAGCCCCCATAGAGGGAGATGCAGTGATCATCGATATCGAGTGCCTCGCGAATCCGCTCGGGACCGAGGCCAACCCGTACGAGCACGTCGAAGCCGCGATCAAGGTCATCCAGGACTCGGGGCTCAAGTACGAAGTCAACGCGCTCGGGACCACGGTCGAAGGCGACCCGGAGGACCTCTGGCCGCTCATTCGGAAGGTGCACGAAGCGTGCCTCGAATCGGGGGCGAAGAGCCTGGTGACGGTCGTGAAGATCGAGCAGGCGCGCGCGGACCAGCCGCAGCCCACGATCGACTCACTGACCGGGAAGTTCCGGAGCTAACGGCGTGGCGGCCACAACGGCCACCCCGGCGGCGCCCGAACGCAAGGGCTGGTGGGCGCGCAGCACGCGCTACCTGGGCGGGCGGCTCGTCGAATACCTGCCGCCCGCGCTGCTGCTCGCGGCACTTATCGCGGGCTGGGAAGCGTGGGTGCGGATTTTCGACACCAAGCCGTATGTGCTGCCCGCGCCGAGCCGTGTGTGGAACGCGTTCCTCGAGGTCCGCGGAACGCTCCCGGACCACATCCAGACCACCCTATCGGAGGCCCTGCTGGGGCTGTTCTTCGCGTGCGTGGTGGGTGTGGTGCTGGCGGCGGTTATCGCGCTGGTACCGCTCGTCCGGCGGGTGCTCTACCCGATCCTTGTGGCGTCGCAAACCATCCCGATGGTTGTGCTCGCGCCACTGCTGATCATCTGGTTCGGCTTCGGGATGACGCCGAAGGTCGTGGTGGTCGCGCTCTATGGCTTCTTCCCCATCGTCGTAGCGACGGTGGACGGGCTGGTGAGCGCCGACCGCGAGATGGTGGGGCTGGTGCGCAGCATGGGCGCCGGACGCCTTGGCGTGCTGCGTTACGTACTCATCCCGTCGGCGCTCCCGAGCTTTTTCGCGGGCCTGAAAATCGCGGCGGCCTACGCCGTGCTGGGCGCTGTCATCGGCGAATGGGTGGGCGCCGAATCGGGGCTCGGGCTGTTCATCACGCGGGCGCAGACGTCGTTCCGTGTCGACCGCGTGTTCGTGGCCGTAGTCATCATCGCGCTGGTGAGTATGGCGCTGTTCGCTGCAGTACACATTGCCGCCCGGCTGGCCACACCGTGGGTGTACGCCGGGCGTTCGGAGGATTCGAAATGAGAAAACGAACGAGGCGGGGCTGGTTCCGCGGCCGCGCCGGGCTGCTGCTCCTTGGGTTGCTCGCAGCAGCCATGATGCTGTTCGCCGCCGCGTGTGGGGGCGATGACGACGATGATGCCGGCAACGAGAACGGCGCCGGGGACGCACCCGAACTCGAGCGCGTGACGCTCATGCTGAACTGGACGCCGAACGCGCAGCATGGCGGCATCTATCTCGCGCAGAAGAACGGCTGGTACCGCGAAGCGGGGCTCGATGTGTCGATCATCGAACCGGCACAGGCGGGCGCCGAACAGGTGGTCGCGCAGGGCAACGCCGACTTCGGCATCTCCATCCAGGAGGCGGTGATCCCGGCGCGCGAACAGGGCATCCCGATCGTGTCCATCGCTGCGATCATCCAGCACAACGACTCGAGCTTCTTCGCGCTCGAAGAGGAAGGCATCACCCGCCCGAAGGACTTCGAAGGGAAGACGTACGGTGGCTACGGCGGGCCGCTCGAACTCGAGATCCTGAACAAGCTCGTGGAGTGCGACGGTGGCGATCCATCGCTCGTGCGCCACGTCGAGGTCGGGAACGTGGACTACCTCTCGGGCATGGAGCAGGACCGTTTCGACTTCGTGTGGGTGTTCGAAGGCTGGGACGTGCTCCGGGCTCGTGAAGTGGAGAATATCCCGGTGACGAGCGTGAAGTTCGCCGACTACCTCGACTGCATCCCGGACTGGTACACGCCGCTCATCATTACGAGCGAAAAGATGATCGCTGACCGGCCGGACACCGTGCGCAAGTTCCTCGAAGCGACGGCGCGCGGGTACGAAGCCGCCATCCGTGACCCGCAGGCGGCCGCCGAGGCGCTGCTCGAGGCGGCGCCCGAACTCGACCGGCAACTCGTGGAGCTCAGCACCGAGTACCACGCGAGCCGCTTCGTCGACGAGGGGCGCCAGTGGGGCCTGCAGGACGAAGAGGTGTGGGTGACGTTCGAGCGGTTCCTGCGGGAGGCCGGCCTCACGTCAAAGGAGGTTGACGTGCAGAAGGCCTACACCAACGCCTTCCTCCCGAGCCGCTAGCGGTGGACCTCGCGATCGAGCTCCGGGCGATTTCGCACGCGTTCGGTGACTTGCAGGTGCTCGACGATGTGACGGCAGTGGCGGAGCGAAGCCACTTCGTGTCGATCGTCGGGCCGAGCGGATGCGGGAAGAGCACCCTGCTCCGCATCCTCGCCGGGCTGCTGGTGCCCGATTCCGGGACGGCCACCGTGGACGGCACAAGCACGATCGGCCGCCCGGGGCTCGTCGCGTACATGCCCCAGAAGGACCTCTTGTTCCCGTGGCGCCGAGCGCTGGCGAACGCCACGCTCGGTGCGGAGATCTCCGGCGTGAGCCGCCACGAGGCGCAGACGAAGGCCCTCGAGTTGTTTCCGCGGTTCGGGCTCTCCGGCTTCGAACGCGCGTGGCCGGCGCAGCTCAGTGGCGGCATGCGGCAGCGGCTCGCGCTGCTTCGGACGTTCCTTACGCCACGCGACACCGTGTTGCTCGACGAGCCGTTCGGGGCGCTCGACGCCATTACCCGCCGCGAGATGCACCGCTGGCTCCAGGAGGTGTGGCTCGCCGACCGCCGCACGGTGCTCTTCGTGACCCACGACGTGGAAGAGGCGCTGACGCTTTCGGACGTGGTATACGTGATGACCCGGCGGCCGGGCCGCATCCAGGCGCGGGTCGACGTGCCGTTCGACCGGCCCCGCGGCGTGGAACTCGTCACCGACGAGAAGTTCGTGCAGCTGAAGGCACGCCTGTTGGCCGAACTCGACGCAGGAATGCGCGAATAACGTCACAGCCGGCACGCATCGCCATATTCACAAGCTGCGCCGGGAACGGCAGGATGTGGCCGACGCAGGAGGTGGCGCTATGACGATCGAGCGGCCCCCGATGGTTGGCCAGTACACCCTGGTGCAGGATTTCGACTCGCCGGAGGCAAGCGTCCGTGTGTTTCGCGTCTCTGCTGGCGGCAACGAAGTCGAGACCCACGTCCACCGGCACAGCACGCAGTTTTATGTCGCACTGGAAGGGAAAGCCGTCATCGTGCGCGACGGGATGGAGACGGTAATCGAACCCCACCAGGTGGTGCGCGTCGCGAAGGGCACGCTGCACGGCGCGCGGGCGGCCGGTGCGGAGGCGCTGCTGCTCAACATTTCGGTGCCGCCGCTCCGGGCCGACGACCAGGTACCGGTCGACCCGGAGAAGTATTCGCGAGACTTCGACCTTCCCTCAGAGGGGAGCGACCTGGAGGATTGACGGTTCCTTTCGAACCGGCATTTTCCATGGCGCCGGGGTGGCCGATGCTATGATCGACGCCGATGTCCATCACAGCGAATCGCTCGAGACCCGAAGCTGGTTTGCCACCCAAGGGAGAGCAGGAGTACCTGCCTGCGCCGGACGAGATCATCTTCCGGATGCGCCAGGCGATCCGCGACGGGCAACACTGGTTCGAAGCACTGCTCGACGCGATCGGCCGCTGGCGGCTGCCCTACGAGCAGGTCGGCGACCGGACGTACGTCTACCTCATCGGAGGTGAGGCGTTCGACTGGCTGCTGCTGGCCGAACGGCTGCTCGACGAGGTGCGGGACGTCGTGCCCGCAGCCGAGGTCGAGCGCCTGCTGTTCGAAGGCCGCTGGCCCATCGACATCGACGACGAAGAGTTCGCCCGGCGGATCGGCGCCGCGAAGCACAGCGCGCACCTGAACTACCTGTATGGCGTCCTCGTGGAAGAGGCGCTGCAGCTCAGCGTCGAAGAGGACATCCACAAGGAGTGCCGAAGCCGCGCCTGGGGCCAGGACTACCGCGACGACGAAACCATGTGGGAGCGCGTCTACGGCGCCACCCGGGAGCAGCTCCTCTCGATGTACTACGAGGACACGGGCATCCTGCTGGGCGAACGCGTGGCCCTGAGCGACTGGAAGGCGTTCACGTACTGGCTGTTCAAGACGCGGCTGAAGCGGCAGGACAAGGCGCGCGTCGCCAGCGATACCCGGCGAGGGTTGGCCCAACTCACGCGCATGGAACTTGCGGTGAGCCAGCGCCGGCGGGGCGCCACGCTGAACGAAGCGGACTTCGCCCAGCGCTTCGCCGTATAGCGCCGCGGGCGCTGGTGACCCGTTCCGCAGCTGTACGCCAACAGGCCCTCAACCTGGCACCCATTCGCAACCTGTAATTTCGCCCACCGGGTAGGGATTTCTGCCGGGGCCGCTGCTAGCGTGGCCTCATGATTCGGCTGCTGCTTGCTCGTCCGCTGGCGAACCCACCCTGCGAGAGTGGGTGGCGAGCATGTGATCACCGTCACGCTCGAAGAGGAACTTCTCTGCAGTCCGCGTCGTCGGAGGCAATGTGACGGCGGCACGGGATCGGCGAGCAGGCCAGGGCGTGACATGGTGGCGCGCTGCAACGGCGGCAATCGTGCTCGTGGCCGGAGTGGGACTGCTGGTGCTCGCCGCGTGCGCGCCGCACGACGATCCGGGCCCGGTCGAGCTCACGCCGACGCACACACCGGAGTGGACACCAACCGCGACGCCGACGCCGAGCCCGACCCCATCGCCTACGCCGGTACCGCCGACACCGACACCCGAGCCATCCGAGCCAACCCCGGCCAGCGACCTGCTCGAACTCCAGGCGGCGCTGCAGGCGGAGATCGACGGTTACTGGCAGCCGGGCAACTACGCCTTCGCCGTAACGGACCTGCAGACGGGCGAAACCGTGAGCGTGTACGGCGACCGGCAGCAGCTCTCGGCCTGCATCACAAACCTGTTCGTGCTCCTGCAGGTGACGCTCGACATCCAGGCGGGCCTGGTCGCGCCGGGGGACGTCGATGCGCTCATCGCCGAAACCACGTGGAGTTCGAACGCGACGACAGCGTGGCGGCTTTACGGCGTTGTTGGCGGCGGTGACTACGTTGCGGGCGTGCGGCGCGTGGGCGAACTGATCGCTGCGCTGGGGCTCGCATCGACGATCATCGACCACCCGCCCGCGTATGGCAGCTACAGCCTCGGCATCGACACCGATAACTGGGTGACGGCCGAGGACGCGAACCGCGCCCTGGCGATCATCTGGAACGGCGACCTGCTGGAGCCGGAGTGGCGAGAGTACCTGCTCGGGCACCTCGAGAATGTGAAGCCAGGGCTGAACTACCTGACGGCCTCGCTGCCGGCGCGCGTCCACCACAAGAACGGCTTCTTCCCCTACCCCGGCGGATTCGTGGACAACGACGCGGGCATCGTGCGGTTCACCGTGGGCGGCGTGGAGTACGCGTTCGCCATCACCTTCCTCTCCGAGGAGGTGCCGGTGAAGTACGGCGACATTCCCCTCGGCCAGACGCTTGCGGCGATGGCATACGACTTCTTCGTGCAGCGCTACCTGGCGCTCGGCGGAAGCTAAGGGCTAAGCGTGAGCTGCATCGTCGTCGCGTCGAGCCAGCGGCCGAACTTGAATCCGACCTCGCGTTCCGTACCAACGGGTTCGAACCCGAGGCTGGCGTGGAGACGGATGCTCCGCACGTTGGTTGCTTCGATGCACGCGATGAGCACGTGTAGACCGAGCTCCCGGGCGCATTCGACCAGCCCGGCGAGGAGCGCGCGCCCAATCCCGTGGCCCTGCCAGCCGGGATGAACGTACAGCGTGTCCTCGCGCGTGTAGCGGTAGCCGCTCTTCGGGCGGTACCACGACAGGTAGGCGAAGCCCGCGACCGTGTCGCCGGCCGCCGCGACCAGCACCGGCGTGGTCGGGTCGGCTTCGTGTTCCGCCCACCAGCGCTGGCGGCGCTCGAAGGGCCAGGGCTCTTCGTCCCAGGTCGCGGTAGTGTTCAGGATCGCGTCGTTGTAGATGGCATGGATAGCCGGCAGGTCGGACTGTCCCGCCCGGCGGATGAGAACGCGCTCGCCCATCCGGGCGAGTGTAAGGACGGCGTGTTTCGAACTGATTTCACGCGAATGTACGGTCCCACACCTCCTGCGTGAACGCTTCCGGGGGGATGTTCTCGGGCCCGACCATCACCGCGGCGAGGGG
>CAZWBW010000016.1:35657-38822 GCA_964632355.1 uncultured Anaerolineaceae bacterium
GGCAACGACAGCGAGGGGTCGGCGATTCGCTTTTCGCGGATGCGGCGGCGCTGCGCCTCGGCTTCGGGCCCGAACACGGCGTCGACGGCCGCCTGGAGCGCCCCGGCGAACCGAAGCCGGCGCATCCGTTCGCGCCGCTCCTCGGCGTAGGGTTCGAATTGCCGCGTATCCCACGAGTTCGAGGCCAGCAGCGACTCCCCAACGATGCGCACGTCGCGAAGCGCGATCGAGAGGCCCTGGCCGACGATGGGGTCGTTGTGCCCGGCGGCATCGCCCACGAGGACCAGCCCTTCGATGTAGGGCGTATCCACCCAGGTGTCGTTGTTCGGGTAGGAGTAGCACCGGCTGATCGGCGTCGCGTTCACGATAGCGTCGCTGTAGGGCAGTGTCTTGAGCCGGAACGCGTCGAGGAACCGGCGGGGAGCATCGGGGCCGGACAGGAATCCCTTCCGGTCGGAGGCGTAGCCGAGGTAGAGGCGAACCCGGCCGTTCCCCTGCGGGAAAACGAGGAAGTTCACGTCGCCCTCTGTGCCCTTGGTCTGGATGTCCTCGGGGAAGCCGTGGGCGTTCTCGATGAGGAGGCCGGAGAACAGGTGGTGCTGCGGGTCTGCGTGCTCGACGATGCCGGCCTGCCGGCGAGTCACGCCCGTTCGCCCGTCGGCCCCGACGATGAGCGCGCAGCGGACGGTGTGTTCGGCGCCGTTGTGTTCGAAGGTCACTTCGGGCGCCGTGCCGGGGCAGATTCGCACGCCGTTCACGCCGCGCAGGACGGTGGCGCCCGCTGAAGCCGCGGCGTCGGTCAGCGCCTGGCACATGACCGGGTGGCGAAGAGTGAGCGGGCCCGGGATGCCCGGGAGGAGGCTCCCCAGGTCGAGCGCGGAGGCGTGCGCGGTTTCGAAATCGGGGACGTCGTCGCCGAAGGGGACGTGGCGCTTCAGGTGGTGGCCACCGGCGTCGCGCAGGAGGTCGTAAATGCCGATACGGTGGGCTTCCACAACGCCCCACGGCGCGAACCACTCGCCGCGAACGCGGTCGGGGTATTCGACCGACTTTTCGAGGATGAGGACGGACTTCCCGGCGCGCGCGAGCATCAGCCCGAGCGCTCCGCCAGCGACGCCGCCACCAACGATGACTGTCTCGTACCGCTGTTCCATGGACCCTCCCGGCTTCGCTGCCGGGCGCATCTTACCGGAGGGTCGGGGCGCAGCAAGAGGGCCCCGCGGTGCGGGGCCCTGCGCGTACGTGGCGTGGGTCGACGACTAGGCGACGCCGCCGGGAACTTCGGTGCTGCCGTCCTGGATGGCCATGGCGGCGGGCTTCACGCTCACCTCGAGCAGCTCGGCGATGTCGAACGCGCGGATGGTGCGCGTCTCCTCGTCGGGCTGCACCGCCGGAATGCCGTCTTCGAACATCTGGATGCAGAACGGGCAGGCGGTCGCGACGACGCTGGCGCCGGTGTTGGCGGCTTCGGCGGCGCGGAGGTGGTTGACGCGCGTGCCCGTCTCTTCCATCCACATGTTGCCGCCGCCCGCGCCGCAGCAGAGGCCGTTCTTCCCGGAGCGCGGCATCTCGACGAGCTTGACCCCGGGGATAGCCTCGAGGACGTCGCGCGGGGCGTCGTAGATGCCGTTCGCGCGGCCGAGGTAGCAGGAGTCGTGGAAGGTGATGGTCTGGCCTTCCATCTCCTTCGGCTTGAGGCGGCCGAGTTGCACCAGGTTCCGCAGGAAGTCGGAGTGGTGGGTGACTTCGTACTTGCCGCCGAAGTCCGGGTACTCGTTCGCGAAGGTGTTAAAGCAGTGCGGGCAGGCGGTGATGATGCGCTTCACGCCCATCTCGTTGAACGACTGCGCATTCGCTTCGGCCATGGTGGCGTAGAGGAACTCGTTGCCGAGGCGGCGAGCCGGGTCGCCGTTGCAGGTCTCGGCCTGGCCGAGCACACCGAAGCTGGTGCCCGATTCGATGAGCAGCTTCACGACCGCCTTGGTGATAGGCAGGTTCCGCTCGACGAGGGCGCCGGAGCAGCCGACCCAGTACAGGTACTCCTGCGTGCCGTCGTAGATCGGCACCTCGATGCCTTCGGCGGCGAGCTGTTCGATCCAGGTCTCGCGGGTGAGCTGCGTGCCGCGCCACGGGTGGCCGCGCTGCTCGATGTTCTGGAGCGCCGCCTGCGCGGTCGGCGGGACGCTGGCCTTCTCCATGACGAGGTAGCGGCGCATGTCCACGATGGACGGGACGTGCTCGATCATGACGGGACAGGCTTCGACGCACGCCATGCAGGTGCGGCAGGCCCAGAGCGACTCTTCCTTCACGTAGTCGCCGACGAGTTCGCCCTTGAGCTCGGTCGCCGGGTCCTTGCCGGCGATGAGCAGCGGCCCGGCGTGGTTCATGTAGGTCTTGAGGTCCTGCATGATGGCCATCGGCGAAAGCGGCTGGCCAGCGTTCCAGGCGGGGCAGGCGTCGGTGCAGCGGCCGCAGCGAACGCAGGTGTCGGCATCGAAGAGTTGCTTCCAGGAGAAGTCCTGCAGCTTACTGGCACCGAGGGAGCCGCCCTCTTCCATGATCTTTTCGAAGTCGCCCATGGGGGCGAGGTAGCCCTGGCCGTGACCGGGGCGCTTGAAGAAGGCGTTCGCCGGGGCGAAAACGATGTGCCGGAACTTCGTCATCGCCATCAGGGTCAGGAGGCCGAACGCGGCGACGACGTGGATCCACCAGCTGCCGACGTGCAGGTCGAGAATCGTATCGACGCCCATGCCGCTGACGGCCTTGGCGATGACCCAGCCGGCCGGCGACCAGTACGACCAGTTCTCGTTGCCGGCGGGAATTTCGTCGCCGGCGATGCGCAGGCCTTCGACGATGAGGCCCGTAAAGAGCACAAACCCGAGCAGGCCGACGATGATGGCGTCTTCGGTCGGCCGGCGGTCCCAATCGATCTTCTTCGGCGGGCTGATGTAGCGCCGGTACACAGCCATGCCGATGCCGATAAGCCCGATCACGCCGAAGACGTCGCCGACGAGGCTGTAAACGAGGTAGACGGGACCTTCGAGGAAGAGATGGTGGTCGTCGGCGTTACCGAAAACGATCGGGAGGTAGTCGTCGAGCGCGAGCAGGACGGTGACGATCGTGAGCACGACGAAGCTCGAGTAGATCATCCCGTGCATTACGCCG
>CAZWBW010000017.1:0-36855 GCA_964632355.1 uncultured Anaerolineaceae bacterium
GCGCACCTCGTCCTTTGTCAGCCCGCCGATGGGCAGCAGCAGCCGCGCGAGCTGCTCCTGTCCGAGCATGTACAGCACGTACGACTGGTCCTTCGCGGCGTCGACGCCCTTCAGGAGGCGGAACCGGTGTTCGCCGTTCTCCCCATCGTCCACAGCTTCGACGCGCGCGTAGTGGCCGGTCGCGACGTAGTCGGCTTCGAGCGCCGGGAGCCGGTCGATGAGCGCCCGGTACTTGATGTACTCGTTGCAGCGCACGCACGGGTTCGGCGTCCGGCCCGAAGCGTACTCGCGCACGAAGCGGTCCACCACGTGCTCGCGGAACTCCTCCTCGAAGTTCATCACGTAGTGGCGGATGCCGATCTGGTGGGCGACGCGGCGCGCATCGTCGATGTCTTCGATGCTGCAGCATTGCTGATGGCCGGAGAACTCTTCGGGCCGCGTCTCGGTCCAGAGACGCATGGTGACACCGATGACTTCGTAGCCCTGTTCGTGCAGCAAGGCTGCAGCGACGGAGCTATCGACTCCACCAGACATGCCGACAACGACGCGAGGACGTGGCATTTTGCTAAGATCCTTTGTGGATGGCGCTGCCCAATAGACTCTGTGGCGCCGAGGGAAGCTAACTGAATTCCGAAGCGTTGGCCCAGCGGGCCGTCGATATCCTTTCGGAGCGGCAAGCGCTCGATCTTGCGCTGATCGACATCTCGCGCTCCGCTACGTTCACCGATTACTTCGTGATTGCGACGGCGCAGTCGCCTCTCCAGTTTAGCGCGCTCGAAGAGGCGTTGGAGAAGGAGCTGAAAAAGGAAGGCCACGAACTGCGCCATCGCGAAGGTTCGAAGGACAGCGGCTGGATGTTGTTGGACTTCGGCGACCTCATCGTGCACATCTTTTCGCCCGAAAAGCGCGAATACTACCGCCTCGAAGAGCTCTGGGGCCGCACGAGCCCGGTCGTACGGTTCACGGGCTAGGGCTGTCGGCCAGCGGCCCATCGGCTCTCAGACATCAGCTCTGAGTTCCCCGGCCCGGACCCTGGCTCCGGACATCCGAGAGTGCCGTCCGTTCCGTGTAACCGAACCCGGAGGCCGGCCCGCCGAGAGCCGGACGGCCCTCTACACGATTGACACGCGCGCACGCGTGTAGCCGTGACCCGCTGCATGGGCCGGGGTGTGAGATAGCGGCACCTCGCCCCGGAGTCCGCCCATGTCTGCCGCCGCTCCGCTGCTTCGCGCCACCCTCCCTGCGTTCCTGTTCGCA
Organism: uncultured Anaerolineaceae bacterium; assembly: GCA_964632355.1. Taxonomy (GTDB): domain Bacteria; phylum Chloroflexota; class Dehalococcoidia; order Tepidiformales; family Tepidiformaceae; genus JALOAP01. The sequence continues at coordinate 1,258 of CAZWBW010000017.1, forward strand.
ATGCTCCTTGCCGGTTCGGCCTGCGACCGCGGCGATGGCATCTCCCGCGCCGACGGGAGTGATCCTGCATCCCGCGACGGGGTGCTCGCGTCGCGGCAGGATGCCGTGGCCGGCCAGCAGGCCGGGGACGTAGCCGATATCGCCGCTCGGGCAGGGAACTCGGTCGTCCGCGTCGGCGTGAACTGCCAGCCCGGCGGCACGGTCTGCCAGGGCACGGGCAGCGGCTGGCTCTACGACGACGATGGGCACTTCGTCACCAACAACCACGTCGTCACGCTCGAAAATCGCGTGACGAACCCGCAGAACATCATCCTCACCACCATCGATGGCCGCGTGCTCGAAGCCCGGCTCGTCGGCCGCGATCCGCTGAGCGACCTCGCCGTGCTCGAAAGCGATGTGGACGACATGGACCCGCTCGAGCTGGGCAGCGCCGAAGATGCCCGCATCGGCGAACCGGTCATCGCCATCGGCTATGCGCTCGACCTTGGCCTCGCGCCGAGCGTGACGACCGGCGTGGTGAGCGCGAAGGAGCGCGCGCTGCTCGACCCCACCGCACAGTTCTTCGGCCTCCTGCAGACCGACGCCGCCATCAATCCCGGCAACTCCGGTGGACCCTTGCTCGACTTCTCCGGGCGGGTGCTTGGTGTGAACACCGCGACCATCCAGGGCGCGCAGGGCATCGGCTTCGCCGTGAGCGCCGAAACGGTGCGCGCCGTCGCTACCGAGATCCTCGAAAACGGCGCGGTCGACCGTGGCTTCCTCGGCATCGGGTTCCAGGAGGTCACCAGCGGGCTCGCCGATGCGCTCGACCTGCCCGTCGACGCCGGCATCCTCGTGCAGCAGGTGCTGCCCGGGTCCCCGGCCGACGCCGCTGGCCTCCGCGAAGGCGACGTCATCGTGCGCCTGGGCGATACCGACATCGAGACAACAGCGGACCTCACGCTCGCGCTGCTCGAAGCGAGCCCCGGCGACGAGGTGGAGGTCGAGTACCACCGCGGCGATGACGAGGAAGCGACGACGGTGACCCTCGGAGAGCCACCGGTCCCCTGACCGTCCGGAGACCCTTGCGGCACGGCTACGTATACTCGCTCCCGTGAACGAGGAAGCGACGCTGGCACCCGACCACGGCGAAGACGGCTACCTGACGCTGCACGGGCTTCGCCACCACTACATCCGCTGGGGCGACCCTGCCGGGGACCCCGTTGTGCTGCTCCATGGGCTGATGAACAACGGCCGCTACTGGGAACACGTGGCCCAGAAGCTGCGGCCGGAGTTCACCGTCTACGCGCCCGACCTTCGCGGGCACGGCGAAAGCGAGCACGCACCGGGCGGATACCTCGTCTGGGCCTTCGCGATGGACCTCCGTGCCTTCGCCGAAGAGCTCGATCTCGAAGCCTTTGACCTCGTTGCCCACAGCATCGGCAGCCGCGTCGCGATGTCCTATGCGCGCGACCACAGCCACCGGCTGAAGCACCTCGTGTTGGCCGACATGGGCCCCCAGATGGCCGAGGCAGGCGCGCGTGGCATCCGGAAGAGCACCGGCGAGGCGCGCAAAGCGCCCGGCTTCGAGACCGAAGAGGCGGCGCTCGAATACTTCGCGAAGATGTACCCGGGCCAGCCGCGCGACTTCCTCATGCGCCAGCTCGCCGCCTCACTTGTGCTCGACGAAGCGAGCGGCCACCTCGTCTTCCGCTTCGACCCCAAGATCAACGAAGCGACGGGACGCGCCGCACTTGTCGAGATTCCCTACCTCTGGGAGAGCCTGCAGTACATCACCTGTCCGACGCTCATCATTCGCGCCGAAAAGAGCAAGGTGCTCTCCGACGAGATTGCGCGGCAGATGCTGAAGCACCTGCCGAACGCGCAGTACGAGGTGATCGCCGACGCGGGTCACCAGGTTCCGCTGCATCAGCCGGAAGCGTTCACCCGGGTCGTCAAGCAGTTTCTGCAGTCGTGATTGTAAATTTCTCGACAACTACGTGCGGATACGGCACTGGAGTGGTGTCTGGCATCTAGGGACCGTCTAAGCTGGATCGTGAAGGTTGCGAAATCCTCACAAATCGATAGGAGGATGGTTCGCAACTGAGGGAGTAGAACCCGTGCAGCAGCGGACGGAAACTTGCCGCGAAGGAACGCACCAGTATGTGGCGGTTGCCACGCAGGGCGGCGCTTACCTGGTGTGCAAGCAGTGTGAGCAGCGCGTCCCCGTTCCCGCGGATGGCAACACCTCGGGAGCCCGCTAGGCCAATCGCGCGACTTCCCGTGACTCTTCGCCACGGCTTCCGCCGGACATCATCCGGGGCCTGTCGTGCGTTGCGCTCGCTTCACCAGCCGGTCACGGCGGTGGCGAAGCGCCTCGACGCTCGTCGGGCTCCCAGGCCGGCCGGGGCGAACCAATCCGCGGCTGACCAGCGACAGGGCTTCGTCGACGAGCTCCAGCGCCCGGGGGTAGTCCCGGCGGCGGTGCTCGTGGTACTTCGCCAACTCGACATAGGGCAGAACGCGGCGCCCTCGTGGTTCGGCCAGCAGCCGCTCCCACCAGGCGGCGGCTTCGTCGTGGCGACCCAGCGCCCGGCAGCACCGCGCTGCGCGCTCCATCGCCTCGAGGCGCTGTGCCCGGCCAAGTCCGCGCTCGAGTGCTGCTTCGAAGTGCGCGAGCGCCGCTTCGTAGTCGCCCTCGTACTCGGCTGCCCGGGCGGCGTGCAGCGGATGCCCCTCACCTTCGACGACCGACGCGAGGTGTGCGGCGAGCGCCACCAGCGAGAGCACGTCCCACGCGTTGTGCCGCAGCACCGGCAGGATGTGTGTCGGGTCGCTCGTCCGGGCGAAGCGGAAGTAGCGCTCCGGGACTTCGTGCGAAGGGCAGTCGTCCTCACGTTCGAACCCGAGGAGCTGCACCTCCATGTGGGGCAGCCGGTGCGAATCGAACTCCCCGCGAAACAGCCGGCGGTTCGGATGCAAAAGGTCCAGGTGCGGGAGCTGCCGGAACGTCGGCTTCTGCCGCGAGAGGATGTAGCGCGCTTCTAGCAGCGGCAGGTCGAACGACTTGCCGTTATAGCTCACGAGCGCGCCCGCCTCGGCCAGTTCGTTCGCAAACCCGCCGAGCAGACCGCCCTCGAACTGCGGGCCGGGCAACAGGTACTGCCGAAGCCGCAGCAGCGCACCATCGAACCGCGCGACGCCGGCGAGGAACACCATCGCACCCGCACCGCCCATCCCGGTCGTTTCGGTGTCGACGTAGAGGAGCTCGCGTGGATGGCGTTCGGCGAGCCGGGGGTCGCGCGCTTGCCCGGCCAGCCGGCCCAGGTCGAGCGAGAGCGCGCGGTGCAGGACCACGTTCCCGTGGGCGTACCCCGCTTCGTACACGCTTTCGATGACGTAGCCCGGGCCGTGCTCCGATTGGAACCAGCGCCCGCCCAGCGCCGAGAGGTCGGCCAATTCCGTGACGCTGTCGCTGCGAACGAGGCCTTCTTTGCGCGCTGGCTGGTTGAGCGCCGCCCGAAGCCGGTCGCGAAGAGGGGAGGTGCGGCTCGTACCACCGAACATATGTGCGAAGTATGGCCTCGCTTCGCACAAGGGGAAAGCGCGGCGTCACGCAGAAGGCACAGGCTCTCGACCGGATTACTCGCATGTGTAAGAGTGTCCCATCTCTGCTGGCAATGTTAAGGAATGCATTAACAATGCCGATGAAGCTCCTGTATGCTGGGGCACGGCATGACGTGCTCCTCTTTGTCGAACCGTCTGGCCGGTGCCAGGTCGAGGAGTACCTTGAAAGGCTGGACGATGCGTCGCTTCGACAGATCGATGCCATCATCACGCGGGCGGCGGATGACGGTCCCATCTTTCGCGAGGAGGGGCCCTGTCGGCGTATTCGCGGCGAGTTGTTCTCCGAATTCAAAGCACGGCGTGGACAGCGCGTGTTCTGGTTCCAGCATGGTCGCGCGATTGTCCTCTTCTACGGGTTCACCAAGCGACAGCAGCGAACGCCAGCGCGGGAAATCGCGAACGGCCGTCGCCGGTTCGTCGCGGCAAGCCAGGAGCTGGAAACGGAGCTAGAGCAATGAGCAAACTGACCGAGCGATTGGAGCAACTCAGAAAGACGCCCGAGTACGAACTCGAGTTGCTGAAGCTTGAAGTGTCAGATGCGATCGCCGCGCGCATGCAGGAGCTCGAGATAAACCAGGCGGAACTCGCCCGCCGTATGGGTGTCTCCCGGGCGCGCGTTACGCAGATCCTCCGGGGGAACGACAACCTCACACTTCGAACGCTTGTACTCCTGGCGCATGCGTTGCAGTCGCGGCTTGTCGTTGGCATCGAGCCAGCGGACAGTGACACTTCGACTCCCGGGAGAGGCCTGGCGTTCGTTTCCGCGCAGGATTGAGATCGTGAGGCCGGCACCAGCAGCCGACACTACACCAGGTACGCGTCGCCCAGCGGCTCCCGAGGCACGTCCTGGCCAGCGTTGACCATGTGGCGCGCGAGCGGGCCGAACCGCTCGAAGATTATCGCCTGCGCTTCCTCCGGCACGTTGCACGCCTGCATCGCCGCGCGCATGTGCCGGAGCCAGCGCCCGGCCGCAAGTTCGTCGATCACGAACGGGAAGTGGCGGCGCCGAAGCCGCGGGTGGCCGTACTTTTCGCTGTACACGGGTGGCCCGCCGGTCCACTGCTCGAGGAAGAGCTTCAGCTTCTGCTTCCCGGGTTCCAGGTTCTCCGGGTAGATCGGCCGCAGGTGGTCATCCTTTTCCACCCGTGCGTAGAACTCCTCGATGATCCGGTCGATACCTTCGCGGCCCCCAACCGCGTCGTACAGCGTCATTCCACCCATATGCTCAGTATTGGCCATCGTGCATTGGCGAGCGAACCCCGTTTCGCCGGACGCCCGGTACACTGCGCGAATCGTGTCGGAATCGGCAAGCCCTCCGGCTGTTCCCCGCGCTCACGCCGCCATCATCGACGGCGTGCTGGGTTTGCTGGGCCGTGTTCGAACTGGTGATCCCGAACCAGTCGCGGATTCCCTCCTGAACGACAACTACCGGGTGCCCACCGACACGGGGGACCTGTTCATACGCATCCACCAGAAGGGTCGTTCCCGCGAGCGGGTTCTCCGCGAACAGCGGGTCGCGATGTGGGCTGGCGAGCGCGGCGTCCCGGTGCTCAAACCCCTGGCGGATGCGCGCGGCGCGACCACCTGGAACGTGCGGAACCGCTGGGTGTCCGTCTATCCCTTTGTCGCCGGGCCCACCCTTCGGCGTGACGCGCTCGACCCGAGTGGCGCAGCGCTCCTCGGCGAACTCCACGGACAATTGCATGCGACCCTTCGAGACTTCCCCGCCGAGGGCATGCCCGAGAGCAGCGAACTTACCTGGGACACCGAGGCCTCCATCGCGCTCCTCAGCCGCGTCGACGACCTCATCCGCTACTACCCCGCGCCGGGCGAGGCCCGTCTCCGTGCGCAGCGTGGCCTTCGCGAGCGCCTCGAACTGCTGGAAAGCGCCGAGCCGCGCCCATCGTCCGAATTCGCAATGGTCCCCCGGCAGGTGACGCACGGCGACTTCCACGAACGCAACGTGCTGTTCAGCGAGGACGGGCAGGTGCTCGCGGTTGTCGATTGGGAAGGGACCTCGCTCGCGCCGCGCGTGTTCGAACTCCTCCGCGCTATCGCGTTCATGCGCCTCTGGGAGCCGCCGCTCCTCGACGCCTACCTCGACAGCTACCGGCGCTCCGTCTCGCTCGAACGCGAGGAGTGCGAAGCCGGTGTCGAGATGTGGTGGCAGCACGACCTCCACGACACGCGGGCGTTCCGCGAGGTGTTCATCGAAGGCAACAGGCGCTTCGAGCCGTTCCTCGAACAGAACGCGACGCGCCTGGCGGTGTTCCGCGACCCTGCGTTCCGGCGAGCCCTCGCCGAGGCGCTCGCCGGGGGCTGATTACTCGGTGAACACGAGGTCGGCGGCGGTTTGGAGCGCCCGGTTCAGCTCCTCGATCGCTTCTTCCGCCCGTGCTCGCTTCGCCGGCGAACCATCCTGGTCGGTGATGGTCTTCCCGAGCGATCTTCCTTTGTTCGCGGCCGCCGCGGCTTCCATGTAGCGCTTGTAGGCGCCTGCCCGGGCCGTGGTGGCGGCGGCCACGGCGCTCTTCCGCACCGCATCTTCGATCCGCCGGGCGGCGCCATCGACGCGGCTCGCAAGCAATCCGCTCGCTGCCTGGCGCTCTCGCTCTACGTCGCTGTCGAATCGCCGGTCCTGCAGTACCTCGCGGGCATCGTCGAGCGCTTCCGTGGCCTGGACAACGGCTTCGGCGGCCTCGGCGATGCGCTTGCTCTGCTCGTCGTTCATCGTTCGTCCTTTCAGGGGCAGGAAGACCGTATCGCGCTTTGTTTCAACGGGAAAAGGAAGGTGTCGCCCGCCCGTTGCGAGATTGCCACATCCCGGCCTCTGCCCATAGCGCACCTTCGCTGTGAGCGCCGATAGCCTGCGCGGCACCACACGGAGGTAGTACCGATGATCGCCTGGGCGGTCACCGCGTTCACACTCATCGCCGGGATTGCGGTCCTTTCCGGTATCGATCAGCGGGTCGCGCGCGGCTGGGCGGCGATAACCCGCGCGTTCATCGTAGCGCCGCTCACTTTTGTCGCCATGGCGCTCATTTCCTCCATTACCTGACGTTTGCCGACGCCTGCCGGGCCGCCTGACAATCGGTCCATGCCCCATCTCTGGTTCGAAATCACCGCGCACGTGCCGCCCGCCGATGTCGAGGCCGTGGCCGCCATCATGCGCGAAGTCGCCCCCGGCGGCGTCACCGTCGAAGAGCCCATCGACATCCTTGGCCCCGAACAAGGCTATCGCGTGCGCGAAGGCGAACCACACCTCGTGAAGGCATACCTGCCGAGTTCGGAACTTGGCGCCGTGCTGACCGAGCAGCTTCGCCGCCGCATGGAAGCTTTCCCAGGGGTCGAGCTCATCGCGAAGCCGATTTACGAGCAGGACTGGGCGGTAAGTTGGCGTGAATTTTTCGGTGTGGTCGAAACCGGCGGCCGCATCGTCATCGTGCCGTCGTGGGTCGACCACGAGCTCCAGCCTGGTCAGTTCGCCATTCGCCTCGACCCCGGCCAGGCGTTCGGCACCGGCCACCACGAGACCACCCGGCTCTGCCTCGCCGCGCTCGAATCACACGTCCGGGCAGGCGACACGGTGCTGGATGTCGGGACGGGCTCCGGCGTGCTCGCCATCGCGGCCGTGCTCCTTGGCGCCGAACACGTCGACGCGCTCGACATCGACCCCATCGCTGCCGAGGTCGCGGGGGAGAACATCGCGGCGAACGGCGTCGCGGACCGCGTGAACGTTTGGGCCGGGCGGCTCGAACCGGACCATGACCGCCGCTACCGCATCGTGATTGCGAACATCAGCACCGACGCGAACATCGGCCTCGCCCCCGTGTTCCCGGGCGTGGTCGAACCGGGAGGTGCGCTCATTCTCAGCGGCATCCTCGCCGCCGACGTTCCCCGCGTGCGCGCGGCCATCGAACCGCAGGGGTTTGCGCTCGAGGCCCTGCGCTTCGAACGCGACTGGTCGCTCCTCGAATTCCGGCGGCTCGGGTAGATCGCTCATCATTGGCTTGAATTGACGGCAGTGGAAAGCCCGGCTGACGGCTATCCTTGCTCGTGTGTTCCAAACCGCCCTGCGCGTGATGTTCGCCTGCCTGGCTGTCGCCGCGCTGCCGGCGTTCGCCGCCTGTAGCGATGCAGGCTCGCCGTCGTTTCACTGGGTTTCGCCCACGCCGCAATCCGCGACCCCGTCCACATCTCTGCCGGAGCCGACGCCGACACCCGTGCCCGGCGGCCCCCGCTGGCCGGTCACGCTAGCGGCCGCGGGCGACGTCATGCTTGCGCGGAGTATCGCGAACAGCATCACTGAAGAGGAGCCGGGTGCGCCGTTCGCCTACGTGCGTGACCTCCTGGCCGGCGCCGACATCGCCGTGGTCAACCTCGAGTGCGCGATCAGCGACATCGGCGCGCCCGAGCCGAAGGCCTACACGTTCCGGGCGCCACCGCTGGCCACGAAGGCGCTCGCTGCCGCGGGAATCGATGTGGTCGCGCTGGCGAACAACCATGCCGGCGACTACGGCATCGTTGCGCTGCTCGATACGCTCGCCCGGCTTGATGCGGAAGGCATTGCTTCCGTGGGCGCCGGCCCGGACGACGCCCGGGCCTATGGCTCCGTGGTGGTCGAAGGCGCGGGCGTCCGGTTCGCGTTCCTCGCGTTCGCCGAGGTCCCGGTTGAAGGCAGCGGCTACGACATCGAAGGCTGGCGCGCCGGGCCGGGGACGCCGGGCATTGCGTGGCTCGATGACGAGCGCGTGCTTGCTGCAATTGCGGAAGCCCGCCACGATGCCGAGCTCGTCGTGGTGCTGTTCCACTACGGGCACGAAGGGCACGGCTCACCGTCGTCACGCCAGGTGGCTATCTCTCACGCGGCCATCGATGCCGGGGCCGACCTGGTTATCGGCTCCCATCCGCATGTGCTCCAGGACGTGGAGGAGTACGGCGGCGGCCTCATCGCCTACAGCCTCGGCAACTTCGTGTTCGATGGCTTCGACGAATACCCCGGCGGCACCGAGACTGCGATCCTCGAGGTCACCTTTGGGCCCGAGGGTGTGCGGTCGTGGAAGCTTGTGCCGGCCACGATCGGCTGGGACGGCCTGCCGCGCCTGGAGTAGCGCCTACGCGAACTGCCGGAGCGCCTCGGGGTTCTGCAGCGTCACCGCGCCGCGCGAGAGCGTCACGAGCCCTTCGCGAGCGAACAGGTTGAGCTGCTTGTTCACGCTTTCGCGGCTCACGCCAAGCATCGATGCAAGTTCGCCCTGCGTGACGCTGATGCGAACCGGCGGATCGAGCTTCGGCGGCCCGTCTGTCGTGTGGATCGACGCGAGCGCGATGAGCTGCTTCGCCAGCCGGTGCGCAAGATCGAGAAACGCAAGGTCTGCGAGCGCCTCGTCGGTGCGCCGCAATCGCAGCGAAAGCGTCTCCATAATCGCGAGGGCCGCTGCCGGCCGCTCCTTCACCCATTCGACGAAGCCGTCGCGCGTCACCATGAACGTCTTTGTCGGTGTGGACGCGATGGCCGACGCGGACCGCGGGCGCCCATCGAGCAGTGAGAGTTCGCCGAAGCAGTCGCCGGGGCCGACCATTGCGACCGTTGCCTCGTCGCCGGCGCCACTGGTGACGGTGATGCGCACACGGCCTTCGACCACGACGTGGAGCGAATCTCCACGTTCGCCTTCGCTGAAGATGGTTGTGCCTGCGGGATAGCTCCGCATCCGCCCACGCGAAGCGAGTGCGCGCATGTCATCTCCCGGCAGCCGCGCCAGGAGTGGCAAATCGCGCATGAGCTGTTCTGGTTGGCTCGCTGGCGTTGTCACGTTCCCTCCTGCCGGCAGTGTAGGGCGTGGAAACCGGCAATGTGAATCGCGTCATAGAAGGAATTGCGTGCTGAACCTAGGCTGCGTTTTGCGATGGGCCGAGAGCCCGCGTACGGAGGAGCACAACGATGTACGCCCCCGATTGGCGGGAAACCGCAGACGCGCTCATGGAGGATCGCTACCGGGAGATGGTGTACACCCGGCGAGCGTCCGAGGCGCTACAGGCCAGCGAACGGCTGCCGTTCGCGCTGCGGGTACGGGTGTTCCTTACCGGTCGCCTCGACCCGGCCGACCTCGCCAATCTTCCCGGGATGCGACACAGCTCCGCGAACACGTGACCTCGGGCGGTAGTTCCCCGGCACCCGCCCGTTCCCCCTCGTCGGCCCCGGCGTGAATGTCCCCCTCACGCCGGGGCCCCTCTTTGTCGGCTGGAACCGCCGGGTATGCGCACAAGACGCAGAAAAAAGGGGCGGGCCCGTCACGGAGTGCGCGACGTGCCCGCCCGCTTATTCGTCCTGGCCGCCCGAGCCCTCACGGGGCTCCTCCGGGACCTGTCAGCAACCCGGCTCCCCGAAGTTCCCGCAGCAGTCGCTCCGCGTGCGGATCTTCGTCCAGTTGTTTCGCACCAACAGCCGCAGCTTCGTCGCGAATGGCGCGTCGTATTCGCGCCAGTTCGTAACGACCGCCCGGAGCGATGGCCGCGGCCGCCCGTTGCTCACGAGAGGAGCGCCTCCGTGCGCGGGTACAGCTCCCAGCGCTTCTGCTCGTAGGCCGCGATCTTGGCTTCGTCCTGCAGCGTCAGCCCGATGTCGTCGAGCCCGTTCAGCAGGTTGTGCTTCACGTTCGGGTCGATTTCGAAGTTGCGAACAAAGGTGCCGTCCGCCGTCGCAACCGTCTGCGCTTGCAGGTCGACGACAAGCTCGCTCTCCGGGAGCTCTTCCGCCCGGGCCATGAGCCAGTCGACGTCCTCCTGCTTCAGCACCACGGTCAGGAGCCCGATCTTCGCGCAGTTGTTGCGGAAGATGTCGGCGAACGACGGGGCGATGATCACGCGCAGGCCGAGGTCCTCGAGCGCCCACGGCGCGTGCTCGCGCGACGAACCACACCCGAAGTTCGGGCCGGTCAGCAGGATCGGCGCGCCCTTGTAGACCTCCTGGTTGAGCACGAAGTCGGGGTCCTTGCGCCACTGTTCGAATGCGAACTGGCCGAAGCCCGTCCGTTCGATGCGCTTCAGGTACTGCGCCGGGATGATCTGGTCGGTATCCACATCAGCGCGGTTCAGCGGAATCGCGCGTCCTTTTACGGTTTCGAACTTCTGCATGTCCCTCTCCCGGGAGGCGCCAGCTGCGCCGTACTACGCGAGCGCCTGCTCTCCCTTCTTTAGTTCCACTCGCGGATGTCGACGAAGTGGCCGGCGATAGCGGCGGCGGCAGCCATCTGCGGGCTTACGAGGTGCGTGCGGCCGCCACGGCCCTGGCGCCCTTCGAAGTTCCGGTTCGACGTGCTGGCGCACCGCTCGCCCGGCATCAGGATGTCGGGGTTCATGCCCAGGCACATCGAGCAGCCGGCGTCGCGCCATTCGAACCCGGCGTCCTTGAAAATCTTGTCGAGGCCCTCCTGCTCAGCCTGGTACTTCACGAGACCCGAGCCGGGAACAACCATCGCGCGGACGCCATCGGCGACCTTGCGGCCCCGCACAATCTCCGCCGCGGCGCGCAGGTCTTCGATGCGCGAGTTGGTGCACGAACCCAGGAACACGCGGTCCAGCTTGATCTCCTGGATCGGCGTACCCGGTTCGAGCCCCATGTACGCGAGGCTGCGCTCCGCGAGCTCGCGTGCCTGCGGCGTCGGCGCCTCGGAGGGGTCGGGCACCTTGCCGGTCACAGGCACGCTCTGTGCGGGAGTCGTGCCCCACGTCACGCACGGCTCGATCTCTTCGCCGCGAAGCTCCACGTAGGTATCGAACTCGGCGCCTTCGTCGGTCGGCAGCGATCGCCAGTAGTCGAGCGCCTTCTCCCAGTCCGCGCCCTTGGGTGCGAAGTTACGGCCTTCGAGGTAGGCGAACGTCGTGTCGTCCGGCGCGACGAGCCCGGCGCGGGCGCCACCTTCGATAGACATGTTGCAGATGGTCATCCGGCCTTCCATCGAAAGGCTGCGAATCACATCGCCACGGTATTCGATGACGTGGCCAACGCCGCCCGACACGCCGATCTTCCGGATGATCGCGAGGATCACGTCCTTCGCCGTCACACCGTTCGGCAGCTCGCCGTTCACCTCGATCGACATGGTCTTCGGCTTCGCCTGCGGCAGCGTCTGGGTCGCGAGCACGTGCTCCACTTCCGAGGTGCCGATGCCGAACGCGAGCGCGCCGAACGCGCCGTGCGTGGCGGTGTGGCTATCGCCACAGACGATGGTCATGCCGGGCTGTGTGAGGCCCTGTTCGGGCCCGATGACGTGCACAATCCCCTGGCGAATGTCGTTCACCCCGAAGTACGGGATGCCGAACTCCTCGGTGTTCTTCTTCAGGGTCTCCACCTGCTGCACCGAAAGGGGGTCGATCCACGGCTTGTCGCGGTCGATCGTCGGCACGTTGTGGTCGACCGTCGCAAGCGTGAGGTCGGGCCGCCGAACCTTGCGGCCGTTGAGACGCAGGCTTTCGAACGCCTGCGGCGACGTCACTTCGTGCACGAGATGGAGGTCGATATACAGGAGGTCCGGCTTACCCGGTTCGGAACGGACGAGGTGATCGTCCCAGATCTTCTGGATGATGGTTCGGGGTTGCGCCATGTAGTGGTCCTCGGGAAACGCGGAGCTTGTGAAACATAAGCGTATCGCAGTGCGCAGTTCGGCGCATTGCCGAACTCCCTACCGTGGCCCTCAGAGCCCCGCGCGCCTGCGGAGGTCGTCGATTCTCCTCCGCCGCTTTTGCGGCTGTTCCTCCTCGGCCATCTCGGAAAGGCGCCGCTGCACCGCCAGGAGCATCGTGCCGACACCGTTCGAGTCCTGTCGAAGCGGGTCCTTGCCGGCGTCCCGCGCCGCTTCGATAACCCGGTTGCTCGCCGCGTGGCCGATGCACGCGGTGTTCACCACGAGGAGGTCGCTGCTGGCGGCCAGCGCCTTGGCCTGGGCCCGGTTCTGCGCGGCCTGCGGGTCGAGCCACGTCACCTTGAGCCCCCACGCCTCGAGCACCGGGAAGGCGCGCTTCCGCATGTACTCGCGGCCACCCACCACCGTCACCGACCGCCCCTCGAACGATGGGGGCTCCACCTCTTCGATCGGTTCGCCGCGTTCCTCGAGCGCCTTCCGGACCTGTTCGGCGAACTCGGGATAGGCGAATTGCAGGCCCTGGAGTTGCGCTTCGGCGTCCTTCGCGTCCTCGCCCTGGCCGCGCACCATCGCGGAGAGCATCTGCATGCTCTCCGTCACGTCGGCGCCGTCTTCGAGCAGCGCTTCGATCAGCACGATGAGCGCCGGCACGCGCAGCCGCCGGAATCGTTCGAGGCATTCGGCGCACAGTTCCCGGAGCGCATGGCTGGACGGCTCGTCTTGCAGCGCGCGAACCAGCCGGTGGAACGCTTCCCGTGCGTCCTGGTCGTGCCCCATGCCGATCGCGGCATCGAGGGCCGCCCGGTAGACCTGCATCCGCTGCTCGGGCCTGAACCGCTCTGCGCCGGGGAACTCGCGGTCTTCAATCAGCCGGCCGAGTTCGTTCAGCAGGTTGTCTGGCCTCGAACTGCTCGCGAGGAAGTCCAGCAGGCCGATGACTTCCGATTCCGGGTCGGTCACGCCAAACGTCTTGAGCGCAGGGAGGTACGCGAGATCGGCGAGCGGGCGGACGGCGCTGTTCGTGTCCCCCGGCTCGCTGGCGATGTACACCTCTTCGAGGTGCTGCCGGGAAAGTTCGAGGCGGGTCTGCGCCACGATTTCGACATACCCCGGCATCTGCTGCCACGGCCCGCGCCCGCCGCTCGCCGCGAGGGCGTAGAGCGCGAGGAACTCGGCGTACCGCCGCAGCGAACTGCTGCGTGGAACGAAGTTCACGAGCGCCCGGCGTTCGTCGAGCCCGACTTCGTCGCTCTGTACCGCGCATGCCAGTGCGGCGACGGCCGTTGGGGCTGCCAGGTCTGCTTCGAGCACCGGGAGGATGCGAAGCGCGCCATCGACGATGAGCCGGGGCTCGCGCAGGTGTTCGCGGTTCGGCTCGCGGGGCCACCCCGGCGCCCACTCGGCCATGCTCGGCTCATCGAACAGCACGTTCGTGTACAGGATCGTGGCGAGCGCCTGGGCGTCGGGGTGCAGCCGCTCATCGCGCAGCACATCGGCGATGTGCCCCATCACCATCCGGCCGCCGCCATGCGCCACCGCGACGAGGTGGGCGACGCGGCAGAAGTCGGCGAGATCGCGGAACAACAACGGGAGCGCAGGGTCCTTCACGAAGCGTTCGAGAGTGTCCCGTGCCCCCGGTGACCCGATGAGCTCGTCGCGGAAGCCGGCGTCGGTCTGCAGTTCCGCGAGGATGAGCCGCCGGAGGTCTCGAACATCTTCGATGGGTTCCGCCGGCCCAACCGCATCGTTGAGGAACCAGAGCACCACGTCGCGGAACGTATCGAGGGCGGGCCGCGCGAGCGTCTCATGGAGCGACGGACCGTCCCGGAACGCCTGGCTCAGGTGCTCGTACGCCTGCTGCTCGTGGCGGGCTCGGTGCGCAGCCACGCCGGCGACCGCGCGCAACTCCCGCTGCGAAGGACCGCTGGTGATCTGGAGCAGCCGGCTGGCCTGGTCGAGCGCCGCTTCCGGGTCCTCCTGCGACTGGGCGAGGATCGCGCGCCAGTCGGCAAGGTCGTCGTCCGGGCTCGAATCGCTGTCCTCTGCCTCCGCGGCCGGGGGCGGTGGTGGGGCCGCGGTCACCGGTGCGGGCCCCGCGCTCGCCAGCGCGTCGGCCACGCGGGTGAAGAGTGCTTCGAGCCGCTGGAGGGTCGCGTCGATGCGGTCCAGCCGTTCGACGACCGGGTCGTCCGCGGTGTCGGGCGCCGCGACCTCTTGCTGGGCGTGCCGAACCACCTCCTGTGCTGCTTCGAGCACCTCGCCCGGCGCGAGCGGTGCGGGATCGGCGGCCGGAGGCGACTCGGCGCGTTGCCGGAGTTCCTCCTGGCGGCGTTCGAACTGCTTCTGGTCCCGCTCGATCGCGCGCTGTTCGTCGAGTTCCCGCAGCTCCATGGTGCGGGCGGCTTCTTCATCCACCTGGAGCAGGTCGCCGAAGTATTCGCGCAGGATTTCGAGCGCGAGCGGGACACCGGGCACGTACCATGTCCGGTTCGCCGGCGCCCAGCGATAGCCCGGAACCAGCTTCACCAGCTCCCGGTCGCCGATGTCGCAGGTCACCGCCAGCTCCGTGCCGTCGAGCCGCACCGTCGCAGGCTCGCGCGCCTGGGGGACCTGGCGGTGCCGCGCGGCCTCAACATCGCGACGGGTGGTGTCGTCGCCGGCTTCCCAGCCGTCGCGCCCGAAGACACGATCGAGCGCCAGGATGACGCCGTCGCGCAGGGGCAGCTGCCACATCTGGCGCGCAGGCACCCACCGTGCTCCCGGGATGCGGCGCACCCGGGCGCGTTCCCATGGTTCGGCCTGGAGGAGGTACCGGTTCTCGTCCGCTCGGAGTGTCGGCATGGCGGGACTCTACCAGACGGTAGGGGAGACGCTACCGCCATTCCGGAGAGTATCGGCGCCAGCAGCGCCGCGCTGCGCGAGCGGCGGGGGCGAATCCCCGATCTTCTGCCCGGAATCCCCGATCTTCTGCCCGCCTACCCCCGACTTTTCGGCGAACGGCAGTACGGCAAACGAAAACGCGGGAGGAACCGGGCCTCCCGCGTTTCTCACCAACCCCCCGGCGCTGCTAGGGCAGCTCGGCAACCGGGAACGGTGGTTCGAAGTCCTCGGGCCCTGGCACCGGCTCGTACTCCTTCAGCCGCATCTCGAACTCGGCGCCGCGGAAATGGCCCTCCACCAGCACCACCATGGGGAGCTCCACATCGACGCACAGGGTGCCCCGCCCCGGCTGCGCGCCAACTTCGAAGCAGCGTGCATCGCGGCCCGCAACCTGCTGCGGCTCGAGTTCCCGCACGATGGAGTCTGGCTGGTTCGCGAGGCCCTCGACCAGCGGCTGAAGTTCGAGCACCGAAGGCAGCGGCAGGGGCGAAGCCGCGTTCGAGCCGGTCTTGAGGCAGGCGCTATCGCCCTGGCCTTTGATGCAGAGGAAGTTCGCGTCCGGCCGCTGGATCGCAATGAAGCTCCCTTCGGCGCCGCCAAGGTTGCCCGAGACGCCCAGGTGCCGGGCGTCTTCGCCCCTCGCGATCGTCACTGTGCCGCTCACGTCGCCGAGGCCGGGCTCCCGGCCGTTCAGCTCGAAGACGGTCTTGTACGTGGCGAAGGCCAGGACGTCGCTCGTCTCGCGGAGCAGGTCCGCCCCATTGATCCGCCAGCGGGGCGACGTTCGCGGGCTGGGCGCGACCCGGGGTTCGGCATCCTGGTCGTCGTTCGCCTCGGGCTCGCCGGCTGGCTGGGCCTGGCTCGATGCGGATTCCGCCGTGTCGGCCGGTTCGTTCGGTGTTGCTGGCATGCCCGGCACCGACACGGCCGGGGGATCGAACCGGAAGATCTGTCGATAGAACTCCTGGCGCTGTTCAGTGCGATCGAGGTTGAACAGCCGGGCGAGCATCGCCCGCCGGACCGGGTCTTCTTCGCTGTTGGCGCGCGTCGAAGCGATGAGCACGCCAATGAATGCCGCTGCTATGAGCACCACGAGGTACCGCGTTCGCATTCTTCACCTGCCGGAATGTATTCGCCGCCGCCAATCCGGTCGCAGGTCCCCTACGTCTTCCCGCCGCCTGCGGCAGCCGCACGTTATGGTGCGTTAGCCATTCGCTGTGCGGAATCCTCGTAATGCGAATTCTGAACCCGACCTACTCGCTTCTCTTACCGTCCTCTTATGGTTCGAACGTCATTTCATCGGGTACTGTTACCTCACGTCCACGCGAGATACCCAAAAGTGGATGATCAGGTTCAATCAAGAACAACCAATACCACTACGGCGGCACGCTCGATGACCCTTCGCCGGTTTGTGCTCCTTGCATTCCTCCCCGCGGTGCTCGCGCTTCTGCCGTTCGCTCCCCCGCAGCCCACGGTTCTTGCCGCGGCCGACGCCCCGATCACCATCGCGGTGACGCTCGAAGCGGGCCCGCTCGCGGCGGCGCGCACCTGGCGGTTCGAAGTGGTCGACGCCTCCGGCGGCCTCGCGGATACCGTCGAACTCTCCCTCAGCGGCGATGCCAGCTTCGTCCAGGGTTCGAGCCGCCCGCTGCCTCCCGGCGCGTATACCGTGCGCCAGCTCTTTGGGAACGACATGGCCACTGCCTGTGGCGACGGCGTCTTCTACGCGAACGCGAACCCGGAGCGCGTTGTCCAGCTCGATGAGAGCGGCGCCACCGTGAGCTTCACCATCACCGTCTGCCCGGATGCCCCCGGCGAAGTCGTCGTCGACCGCCCGGACGATGGCGTGACGAGCACCCCGACGGAGGTGGTCGATGTGGTGGCCGGCACGCGGGTCGCGGGCGATGGGACGCCCGGAGCGCCCGCCACGGGCACTGGTCTCGCCAGCGGCAGCGGTTCGGTGGGCCCGCAGACATCCCTTCTCGCAGCGCTTTCGGTCTTCCTCTTCATCGCGCCGCTGGCCATAACGGCGATACGCCGCGAATAGCAGCAGTCAACCTGGACTACCTCTCCAGTCAGGGTGCGTGGGCAGGCACGCACCCTCGGCTGTTGTGCGCGAGAAGGCATGGGTTAAACCACCATTTACGCTGCGCATGACCGGGTGGTGGTCGAAGCGATACTCTCCGTTGAAGGCCGTCTAATCCGATTCTGAGTGGTGCTCATGCCTACTATTGCTCCTGCCGGGGCTGCCCTGGTCGCGTCCGCCCTTCTCGCACTGGCAGCTCTCCTGAACGCGTCGGCGCAGGGGATCCCCGGTCCTCCTTCGACGGTCTTCGGTTCGATTGCCGATAGCGAGGGGCCGGTCGAGGCTGGGCTCCCGGTCGAGGCCTACATTGGCGACACCCTCTGTGGCGAGGGCCTCACCGAACATGTGGGCGAAGGCGAAGGCCGCGTGACCGTCTACTGGGCCGATGTCTTCGTCGAAGGGCAAACGCCCGGCTGCGGGTACGATGGCGCCGAGATCCGCCTCAAGATCGGCGATCGGTTCGCTCCCCAGACCGCGACCTGGCAGGCGGGCCCCGTTCGGCTCGACATCACCTTCGGCAGCGCCACGCCCGTTCCGATCCCGACCCCGACCCCGACGCCCCCACGCTCCGCGCAAACGCCTTCGGGCGGCCCGAGCACCGAAGGCCAGCAGAGCGACGATGGTTCCCCGGGCTCTGGAGGCGAAGGTGGCGGCCCGGTTGAGACGATCCCCGCGGGTTCGCCCGGCGCAGGTTCGCCCGTGCCCACGCTCCCGGGCGGAGTGACCAGTTCCGATATCGCCGGCGGCAGCAGTGGCAGCGGCGACGATGGAGGCGGGTTCCCGGTGTGGGCCGCGGTTGTGATCGTGCTCGGCGGTATCGCGGCTGTTGGCGGCGGCGTCGGCTATGCGATGTCGCGCTCGTCCCGCGGCACCGAAGACGACTCCTTCCTCTCCGAGGGCTAGCGGGCGGCCCTTCGGCAGCCCTTTGCACCGCCGAGAGGTTCGGCTCACCGGAGGCGGCGTTCGAGCTCGCGGAACTGCCGTTCGAGTTCGGCCACCCGGTCCTGCGTTAGTGCCAGCCCGAGGTGCACGCTATGGCCGCGTTCATCGACGAACCGGAGCGCGGCCTCACCCGTGAGCCGCTCCGGCGTGTCGGCCGGGCGTACGCCGTTCGCCGCCAGCACGCGCTCCAGCCGCGCTACTCGCGCCTCGAGTGAGAGCGGCCCCGGCACGAAGTCGAGCGGGTCGCGGAGTTGCGTGAAGTCCAGCGCGAACCACGGCGACGTGCTGACGGCCCAGTGCAGGTGTGCGCCGAACGCAAATCCCGTCGCCCCGGCATACCCGATGATGTCGCCCGTTTCCACCGGCCCCTCCGCGGCGCCGAACTTGGAGAGATGGGCGTACGCCGAGTACCACGGCGTGCCCGGGTGGTCGATCACCACCCAGTTCCCGAAGTCCCAGGGGTGTTCCGCGAGGGAGTGACGCCGCAGGATACCCGGCGCCGGCGCCCGTACGGGTGTCCCTTCGTTCGCGGCGATGTCGATGCCGCCGTGCTTCCGCCCGGTGACCGACATCTGCCCGAAGATCTGCGTGATGGCGCCGCTGAGCGGCAGCCCTTCGATGCGTGCTCCAGCGATCCGTCCGCCACGGAGTTCGGTTCGCACGAACGCCAACGCCGCCATGTTCGTCTCCCGCCGTTTTCGGCGAACGTGCCCCGCGCCATTGCGAAACGGGGAGGGGTCGATGGCACACCCGCATGTCTCCGGGCGTTTTTGGCTCGAACGCGACAGCTCATGGCGCAATTGCGTGAAGCGCAAGACAATTCGTAAAACTGCTAGTCGCAGTCTCGTAATTTCACTTAGCGTCCACTAGAATCCCGGGCGGGGAGTTGCCCCGCGGTCGTGTCCGCTCCACGCCGCGGGCTCTCCCCCTGTTTTTGTCCGCTGAATTGCCAGGAGTCCCGGGATGGCCGTCGCTCCAACCCTCCCCCCGGGGGACGGAGCTGAGCCTACGCGCTTCGCCCGCGGACGCCGGGCTCGGAAAACGCACCGCGGTTACCCTTCGCGCAGCTTCGCGGCGCCCCAGCCGATGGCCGCGCCCGCAAGCCCGGCGACGAGGCCTCCGAGCAGCATCGGGGCGATGAACTCGTCCATCGCGGCGTTGGCGGACACCTGGGCGTACTTCGCGAGCACAACGTTGAGGCCGAACCCGCCGGCGAATCCCCAGGCCGCCCAGTGGAACTCCCGTGACGTCTGCCCGAACCCGATCTCGTCGGTGATGCTTTCGGAGCCGCTCTGCGCTCCCGTGAGCTTTGCCGCGAGGTGCGGGCGGCGGCCAACCTCTGCGTCGACCATCGCCGCGAGCTCGTCGATCAGTTCGTCCGGGATTTCGTCGAGGAGTTGCAGGTAGTCGTTGGTGTAGGCAGCTGTTGCTGCCCGCTGCCGCGGGGCCCGTTTCCGCGCGGCCCGGCGCCGGTTCGGCACGCTGGTGCAATAGGGGCAGCGGTCGAGCCCCCGCGACCACTCGTCGAACCCGAGCCGTCTGCCACACGTCACGCAATGGCTTCGGACTGACGCCTGGTCCACGTATCTACTCCTCCGTTGGGGGAGTCGCTTCGGTTGGGATGGTCGGTGTTGGCGTTGCCGGGCGCGGTGTCGGCGCCGGGGAGGGCGACTCCGTCGGTTCGGGGGTCGGGGTCGAGGTGGCGGTCTCCGTTGGCGCCGGCGACGCCGTCGTGGTTGGTGTCGGCGAACCGTCGCCCGGGGGTGGTGTGGGCGTGCTGGTAGGGCCAGCCAGGGATGGCGTGCCGGTCGGCGTCGTCGCCGAAGGCGTCGGAGTGTTCACCGGCCCGCTGCCCTTCGCGAAGGGCGTCTGGGTCGGGGTCGCTTCATCGCGCGCCGCGGCAACTTCGTTGGTGCGGTCGCCGAAGAGTTCGAGGCCAGCGCCACCGGACTGGAGTTGCGACAGAAGTTGCGGCAGGCGCGATTGGCCCTGTGGTGCCGGGGCGGTGGGGGTTGCGATGAACCCCTCGGCCGGGAATCCCGTGCACGCCGACACGGCCAGCGCGACCATCGGCACGCCGAGCAGCGCCGCGTACCTTCGCCGCGAACGAAACGCTCGCTTCATGGGTATGGAAGGTAGTAACCCGCCGGCGAACGGCACATCGGGAGACCGCCGGTCCACGGCTTCCCGAGACGCGTAGGGGAAGCCCCGGGATTACCGCCGGGCGATCAGTCGCAGCTCTGGCTGAGGAGGTCGGTGAGTGGTTCGTACAGGGGGGCTGCTGCCGCGACCAGCACGGGCAGTTCCAGCAACTCCGAATCGCCCGCAACCCAGCCGGTTCGCCCGCCAGCCTCGCGCACGATGAGCGTCCCGGCCCCCCAGTCCCAGTGCTGGATGCCCTGCTCGAAGTACCCATCGAGCCGCCCACAGGCGACCCAGCACAGGTCGAGCGCCGCCGAACCTGCGCGGCGGATGTCCCGTACCGAGGGGAGCACCTCCGCGACCAGCGCTGCCTGCCGGCGCCGCCGCTCCGGGGCGTATCCGAACCCGGTTGCGACCAGCGCAGTCTCGAGGTCGCGCTTGCCGCTCGTTTCGATGGGCCGCCCGTCGAGCGTCGCGCCGCGTCCCTTCGCTGCAGCGAACACTTCGTCGCGCGACACGTCGTGGACCACGCCCACCACGGCTTCGCCGCCGACTTCGACCGCGATGGAGACGGCGAATGCGGGGAAGCCGTACAGGAAGTTCGTTGTGCCATCGAGCGGGTCGATCACCCACGTGGCGCCGCTCGTGCCTTCGCGGCTGCTTCCCTCCTCGCCGATGATGCCGTCCTCCGGGCGAGCCTCGCGGATGCGGCGGACGATGAGCTCCTCCGACGCGTGGTCCACCTCCGTCACCATGTCGGTGAGCGTCGATTTGGTCCCGACGTGCTCGCGGGCTCGGCCGGCCCCGTCGGCGACGATTGAAGCGGCTTCGCGGGCGATGCTGGTGGCCAGTTCGAGGTAGGCGTCCAGGTCGATCGAGGTCATGGGAAGGAGTGTACCCGGGCCCTTCTACAGCGGCCGGCCGGCGCGCTCCAGTGGCCCCGCGACATAAGGAAAGTCCCGGATGCCGCGAGTGAACTGCAACGTGCTGGCCCGGCGGTGCAGATGTCTGTGGTAGTGCGCAGCGAACACTGGAACGGAGCGGTCCACACAGCCAGCTTCCAGGAGGCTTGAATGCAGGCGCAGGAAATCCTTTCCCGGCAGGGCCAGCCCGTCTACGACAGCAGCGGCGAACAGATCGGGAAGATCGACGACGTTTACATCGACGACGACACCCAGCAGCCCGAATGGCTCAGCATCGACGCCGGCGGCATGTTCCGCAGCAAGCACTTTCTCGCGCCCATCGAAGGCGCCGAGTTCGACGGCGACGGGTTGAAGGTCGCGTTCTCGAAGGACCAGGTGTCGAGCGCACCCTCCTTCGATGCCGACGAAATCAGCATCGACGAAGAGCAGGAGCTCTACGAACACTACGGCCTGCGGCAGCTCATGGCCCGTCAGAGCCGAACGGAACCGGGCATGGGCTCGGACGAAGCCCGCCGGGCCCGGAGCGAGATCTCCGGTACCGAGCGCCGATCGCGAGAAGACCTCGCCGAAACCGAGGGGCGGACTCGCGGTGACCTCTCGGACGCAGAGACGCGGTCGCGAGGCAACCTTTCCGGCACCGAAGCGCGGCGGGGTGACATCTCCGGTACCGACGCGCGGTCGCGCGCGGAGAGCCCCGAGATGGTGGCGCACGAAGAACAGCTCAACGTGGGCACCCGCGAGGCGGAGGCCGGCCATGCGCGCCTGCACAAGTACGTGGAGACACGCCCCGTCGAGGAACAGGTACGCACTCGCCGCGAAACGGCTCACGTCGAGCGCGAGGAGATCAACCGCCCGGCGAGCGACGCCGAGTTCCGCGAGGAAGACGTCGAGATGGAGCTCTCGCGCGAAGAGCCCGTCGTCTCCAAGGAGACGGTCGCACGGGAGCGCGTCAGCCTTCGCAAGGACGCCGAGGAAACCACGGAGACTGTTCGTGACGAGCTCCGCAGCGAACGCGTCGAGGCCGAAGGCGACTTCACCGAAGGTGACTACACCGAGGGCGAATACGACGACACATCCGAAGTGGACGACGACTACGACCGGCCACCCCGGCAGTTCTAATCCGACGTCCACAAGGCTGACTGGAGGTGTGCCGCGATGAGCTTCTTTTCGAAGCTGTTTGGAACCGAAACCCGAAGACCCGCAGCGGATGAAATCGAAGTCATCCGGCACGAGGAGCAACTCAACATCGGGAGCGAGACCGTGCCCGCAGGCACGGTCCGCGCCCACAAGCGCTGGAAGCGGCAGGTAGTCGACGCAACCACACCGCGGTTCGTCCAGTTCTACGATGGCGTGGAACATCAGCCGGCCGCGGAACAGGACTCAGGCGAGATCGAGACGCTCCCCGATGGGAGTGTCTCGATCCCCATCCTCGAAGAGCGCCTCATCGTGTCGCGAGAAACGTTCGTGCGGGAGCGCATCATCCTGCGGCGCCGACAGGAAGACCGCGAGGTCACCATCCGCGCACGCCTTCGCCACGAACAGGTCGAGGTCGATGCGGACGAAGACGCCGAGGTCTACGACGACGTGGACGCTGGCGGCGAACCCCGCAACGGCGCCGTGCCGCCGGAGTCCGGGAGCACCCGCGCGGGCGCTAGGCGTTCGCCCCGCTAACCGGCGCGTTCAGGCGTTCGAGCATCGCCTTCATGCGCGCCTCGTCCTGCTTCAGTTCCTGCCGCATCTCGTAGTTCTCGGTCTTGCCCACCTCTTCGCGCGTCGAAGAGATGGCGCGCATGAGCACCTGCCGGAGCAACGCGGTGTCGGCCTCGTCGAGGGTGAGCTGCAAATCGCTCATGCCCGGCCTCCTTCACACCTGTTCGAATCGAGCATACTCCTCGCCGCAATGGCGCCGCGGGCACGCGGTTCACTCGGCTAGACTCGACGGCATGGAAGCCCGGCAGGCGCTCGTCGATGCCTTTACTGCCAAGGGCCACCAACTCTGGGTGGTCGGCGGGGCGCTACGTGATCGATTGCTCGGCCTCGAGGTTGTCGACGAAGACTTCGCGACCGACGCCCTGCCCGACACCGTCGAGGAGATTGCGCGCGAACTGGGGCTCG
This sequence comes from uncultured Anaerolineaceae bacterium, assembly GCA_964632355.1. GTDB lineage: Bacteria > Chloroflexota > Dehalococcoidia > Tepidiformales > Tepidiformaceae > JALOAP01. The sequence continues at coordinate 24,591 of CAZWBW010000017.1, forward strand.
ATGTCATCACCGTCGGGAAGCGATTCGGCACCATCGGCGTCAACCTCGATGGCCACTGGTCCGAAATCACCACCTTCCGCGGCGACTCGTACGAAGGCGGGAGCCGTTGGCCCGACGTCACCTTCGGGCGCAGCATCGAAGAGGACCTTGCCCGCCGCGACTTCACGGTGAACGCCCTCGCCGAGAACGCCGCAACCGGCGAGCAACTCGACCTCTTCGGCGGCCGCCAGGACCTCGAGCGGCGCATCATCCGTGCGGTCGGTGAACCCGAGCTCCGCTACCGCGAGGACCCGCTGCGCATCCTTCGCGGCCTCCGCTTCGCCAGCCAGCTCGACTTCGAAATCGAAGAAGCCACGCTCGCCGGCATGGCCGCGACCGCCCATCTGCTCGACACCCTCTCGCAGGAGCGGGTCACCGCGGAACTCGATCGGCTACTCCAGGGCCGCCGCCCCGAGCGCGGACTCGAACGCATCCGCGAAATCGGCGCCCTCCCGGTCATTCTCCCCGAGCTGGTGCCGATGGTGGGCTGCGAACAGAACCGCTTCCACCAGTTCGATGTCTGGGGCCATAGCGTCGCAACCGTGCAGGCGATCGACCCGGGCACGGGCAACACGCGCCGCATCCGCAGATGGGCGGCGCTGCTCCACGACCTCGGCAAGCCGGCGGTTCGCCACATGAAGCCGAACGGCGAATGGGGGTTCTATCGCCACGAAACCGTCGGCGCCGAGATGGCCGGCCCGATGCTCGAACGCCTTCGCATGGCCCGTCGCGACGCTGCCGTCGTCACCATGCTGATTCGCCGCCACATGGACCGCCCCGACCCGGCGGACCGGCGTTCGGTGATGCGGTTCATGCGCAAGTGCGAAGGCCACTGGCGCGACCTCGTGGCGCTCAAGCGCGCCGATAACGCCAGCCACACCTACGACGACACGGAGTACCACGACGCGCTCGAAGCTGCGTGCGAGGCCGTCGAACGCGAGGAGGCCGAGCGCCTCCGCGCCGAGAGCCCCCTCACCGGCGACGACCTTATGGAGATGTTCGACCGCGAACCCGGCCCGTGGATCCGCCGCATCAAGGACCGACTCAGCGCTGCCGTCCTCGACGGCGAAATCGAACCCGGCGACCGCGCCGCTGCTGCGGAGCTCGCCCGCAAGCTCATGGGCCAGGCATAAGGAACGGGTCCGCCATCGACACCACCGATTCGTGCCCCCACAATGCGGCCATGCCCGTTCATGTGAAGTGGTTTCCCACGCTGGCGAAGCGCACGAAGTCGAAGCAGCCCACTACGGAAGTCGAACACCGCGACGGCCTCACGCCCTTCGACATCTTCGAAGCCGAGGGGTTCAACAAGGTCGACGCCGAGGCCGTGATGGTCCTGATCAACGATGCCCAGTCGTCGATGGATGCGGCTCTCGCCGACGGCGACCGGGTCGAGTTCATGGTCAGCATCCAGGGCGGCTGAACGCGCGTGTAGTCGCCTCCCTGCGCTAGACTGAGCGGGTGAGCCGCTCAGCCCCGCGCCGCATCTGCGTCTGTACCACGCGCCCTCGCGGGCGCTAGCTGTGTCCTCGCCGGTCGGCGGTTCGCCCCGGCATTTCCCCTTCGATCTCCCACCACCGAGGACTCCCGTTGGTACGACTGCTCGATACCCTGACCGATAGCAAGGTCCCGCTTCCCGAACCGCCGTACGAGGTGAAGCTCTACGTCTGCGGCATCACCCCGTACGCCGAAAGCCACATCGGCCACGCGGTGCCTGCCGTCGTTTTCGACGCGCTGCGGCGCTACCTCGAATTCCGTGGGTACACCGTTCGCCACATCACCAATTTCACCGACATCGACGACAAACTCATCGATCGCGCGAACACCCTTGGCACCACCGTCGAGGCACTGGCGACGAAGTACAGCGAGGAGTATCTCCGCGCGCTGCGCGAACTCAACGTCCTGCCCGCAACCGCCTATCCGCGCGCTACGGGCGAGATCAAGAAGATCATCGAGGTCATCCAGGGGCTCGAGGAGAAGGGGTTCGCGTACGCGTCCGAAGGTGACGTGTACTACCGCGTCCGCCGCAAGGAAGGCTACGGCAAGCTTTCCCACCGCAACATCGACGACCTGCTCGCCGGCGCGCGCATCGACCCCACCGAGCGCAAGGAGGACCCGCTCGACTTCGCCCTGTGGAAGGCCGCGAAGCCGGGCGAGCCGTCGTGGGACAGCCCCTGGGGGCCGGGCCGGCCGGGCTGGCACATCGAGTGCTCGGCGATGGCCATGGAATACCTCGGGCCGACCATCGATATCCACGGCGGCGGCGCCGACCTCATCTTCCCGCACCACGAAAACGAAATCGCCCAGAGCGAGGCCTACACCGGGCAGGAGTTCGCGCGCATCTGGATGCACAACGCGCTGCTCCGCCTCGGCAGTGAGAAGATGTCGAAGTCGCTCGGCAACATCATCGGCCTCGACGAGGTGCTCGAACGCTGGGGCAGCGACGCTGTTCGCGTGTTCATCCTTTCGAGTCACTACCGCAGCCCGCTGACCTTCACCGAAGAGGCGATGGATGCGGCGAAGTCCGGCGCCGAACGGCTGCGCGCGGCCGCCTTCGCGACTCCCACGGCCACCGGCGCTACCGCCGATGCCACCCCGGACCTGAGCTCCTACCGCGAGCGTTTCACCGCCGCGATGGACGACGACCTTGGCACACCGCAGGCGCTCGCCGTGCTGTTCGACCTCGCGCGCGAAATCAACCGCAAGCGCGACGCCGGCCAGCCCATCGCCGCCGAGCAGGCGCTCCTGCGCGAACTCGCAGGGGTGCTCGGGCTTACGCTCGCCGCGCCGCAACAGCGGGCGCAGGAGGCCGCGCCGTTCATCGATCTGCTCGTGGCGATTCGCTCGGAACTTCGCGCCGCAAAGCAGTGGGCGCTCGCCGACCGCATCCGCGACGGCCTGGCCGAACTCGGCGTCGAGCTGAAGGACAGCCCCGAAGGCACCACCTGGACGACGAAATAGCGGCCGCGAACCCGCTCGCACCCCGAACTTCGCTGCGGTAGGCTTCGCCAACACGCTCCCGGAGGTCAACGATGCCTGCCGTTCACTTCGGTGTTACCGTCCCGCAGATCAAGCGCACGTTCGAGGAAAGCCGCGCAGCCGCTCGCGAGTTCGAGGCCATGGGCTACGACTCGCTCTGGGTGTGCGACCACCTCTACGGTCCACAGGGTCCGCAAATCCCGATCCTCGAGGCGTGGTCGCTGCTCTCGGCGCTCGCCGCGATTACCGAGCGGGTCGAACTCGGCACGCTCGTGACACCGGCCGGGATGCGCAACCCCGCGCAGCTCGGCAAGGTCATCGCGACTGTGGACAACATCGCGGGCGGGCGCGTCATCGCCGGCCTCGGCGCCGGCTGGATGGCGCGCGAATTCACCGACTTCGGCGTTCCCTTCCTTTCGACCGGGCAGCGCCTCGGACAGCTTCGCGAAACGGTCGAACTGCTGAAGCGGATGTGGACCGAGCCGGAGGTCACGTACGAAGGCAAGTTCGTCCAGGCGCGCAACCTGGTGTGCGAACCGAAGCCCGTGCGCAAGCCCCCAATCCTTATCGGCGGCGCCGGCGAAAAGGTCACGCTGAAGCTCGCCGCGAAGGAAGCGGACATCTGGAACAACATGGCCGTCCACCACCACGCGCTCGAGCACAAGACCGCGGTCCTGAAGCAGCACTGCGAAGCCGTTGGCCGCCCGTTCGAGGATATCGTGGTGAGCCAGCAGTGCCTCGTGACCATCGCCCCCAACGATGAGGCCGCCGGCCCGATGATCGAAACCGCGAAGAAGATCTTCGGCGGGCACATGGGCGACCCGACCGGTCCGCTCGCCATCTCCGGCAACCCGCAGCGCGTTCGCGAACAGATCCAGAAGCACATCGACCTCGGCTGCACGATGTTCGTAATCGAGTTCTTCGGCCGCGATACCCGCGAGCCCGCCAGGCTCTTCGCGAAGGAAGTGCTGCCGCACTTCAAGTAGTGCACAGTGCCCGGTGCTCAGTGCCCAGAGTTTGAGTTCTGAGTTCTTAGTGCCGAGTACCGGGCGCCGACCGCCGAGCCAACAGCCAATAGCCAACAGCCAATAGCCCCATGCGACGTTCTCCGTTCCAGCCCGCGTTCGAGCGCACCATCGTCCCCATCGCCGATGTGGTGGAAGAGGTGCGGGCGCGCTGGTTCCCGGAGATCCCCGGGCCGGTGCCAGCGTTCTTCGCGACACATGAGCCGCTGGCCTGTGCGGTTACGGCGCACCACGAACTGGCGTACCCGGCGGTGTATTACCACCAGGTGCTGAACCACCCGGAGACACCGGTCGAGGTGTTGCGGTTCATCGCCAAGCACGAGCTGATTCACTTCGTGGTGCCGCCACGGCAGCGCGGGCGCTTCCTCGATCCGCACCCGCCGGAGTTCTGGGACCGCGAGGCGGCCATCGCGCCCGAAGCGCGGCTCGCGTGGGCGTGGATCTGGGCGAACCTGCACTCCTGTCTGAAGGCGCGGGCGCGGCTGCGGTCGCCGAAGGTTACGAAAGCCTGGCATTCGCTGGAGTTCGCGCCACGCCTCCCCTGGGCGGCCACCGAACTCCAGCTCTACCTGCAGTCCGACGGAGACCGCTCGCCGCGCCGCTGGCGCCCACGGAAGCCCGTTCCGCTGCGCCGCGGCGCTGCCCGCCCCCACACCACCCAGCCGCGCCTGTTCGGGCTGGCGTCTTCGCTGGGCGGCAACTGCGAACGTGGAGCGTTGGCACGGCCGCAATAGGGGCCGGTGCTTTTCCAGGGCGAGGACGAACGCGGACTTACTTGCGCTGCCAAGGGCATGGCCGGGGCTGCACTCGGACTCCCCTGGGGAGTCGGCTGCGTTAGTTGTCCCCGCCCAGCACATAGGCGATGGCGCCTTCGGTTGTTAACTCCTCCCACGTGTAGGTGAATGAGCCTCTCCGGCCAACCGACACCTCGTAGAACTTGTGCCCCTTTGGGGCGTCGAGGGAGAAGCTGTATGTACATCGTCCGGAGGCGCCTTGTCCGTGCCCAAGTCGAGTGACCGCGACGAGTTCGCCATCTGCGACCAGTCGCACCTCGGTTCCAGAGTTGATGTCGCTGTACCCTCCTCTGCCCCGGCAATCGCCTCCCAATGTCGAAACGCTGTCGCCGCCGATTAGCGTGAATGTCCCGACAATGGTCTCCGTACCGCCTTCCCTGTTCACTGCGGCGTAGATGCCTGCCCCGGCCGCAACGAGTGCAAAGGCTACCACCATCCCAGCGATGAAACTGCCGACGTGCTGCTTCCTTCCCGGCGTTCGCGTGGCACTGCCCGCAGCCGTCTCGGGTAGGCCGACGGACGGCGTTTCAACGGCCGTGGAACCATCGGCGTGAGTGATGTTGTTGCTCTCGCTCCTGCTTTCCATGATTCCCTTGATTACTGCCTGCGCCAGGTGTTGCAACCTGATGACGTAAATCCGGCGTCAGATACATCAATGGTAACGATCGCGCTGCCGTCTCTGATGTCGTTGGCAATGATGTCGTCTAAGGTTCCGCCAAATCCCGACAAGCGCGCCCAGTAGCAGAAATCGTTACCCTCTGAGCGGTATGTCCCGGGAAGAATGTCGACGCCAACGATGTACGTACCCTCTCCAAATTCCTCATTGTTGGACGTGATAGGTGAGAGATCCTGGGTCCATGTGCCACAGCGAGTGGACTCAAAGCCAACATCATTAGGGCCTATCGTCACTACAGCCGGCCCGTCCGTGATGTCATTAGCGATGATTTCGTCGAGAGTTCCGCCGAACCCGGACAAGCGGGCCCAGTAGCACCCGCTCCTAGCGGAGCGTGTTCGATAGGTGGCACCGGCGACCACCTCGACTCCTACCTGCTTCACACCAGAACCGAAGGAGTAACCGGCAGGAGCCGGCGTCGGGCTAGGGGTCGGGGTTGCCGTTGGTGTCGGTGTTGGGGTGGGGGTGCGAGTTGCGGTGGGCGTAGCTGTAGGTTTCGGTGTCGGAGTGCGCGTTGGCCGCTCGGTGGGGGCCTGCCTTGGGTCGGGATCGTTCGCACGGGTTTCTTGCTGCTCCCGATCCGGCGAAGCCTTCGTGTTGCCTGGTTCCTCGGAGCCACTTCCGAGCGTTGCAATCAGCACGACCAGCGCCAGTCCGGCGAGGACACTCCCCTTCCATTTCCAGGGAAGCGCCGAAAATCGCGCCCAGCCACGCTGAACCTCCCCGAGGAACGTATACCGCTCTGCCATGATTCACCTCCCCGGCAATTCCACCGTCGCCCTGCGTCATCTGTTGTCGCCGTGAACGGTGGTGGGTGGATGGGAATCACGAGAGCTCTTCGCATGCATCCGCCCGCATTGCCGGCGCAACCATCAGCCTTCCATGACAATCCGTGGAGTGGTGGTTGCCCTATTTCTCTGGCGGGCGCCACCTATAAACCCGTTTGCAGCACCTTTGATACTCGGCCACAGGACGGGCTGCACCCGCCGTAGCGCGCCTCGCCCTACCCTGTGGATATGACGCTCCCGGGTGACTCAGCGCAGACTTTTCGACGCACGCTTCGTACCGTCGCACACCGCGAGCCCCGGACCATCGCCCTTCCCCGCGTACAACGCCGGGTTGCCGCCGCGACCGTTCCCCAGGACGTCGTGAGCCTCTTCATCGACGGCTTCGTCTTGCTGGCGGCCTGTCCGTTTGTGCTTGGCTTCGGCGCCGTCCTGTTCCGGGGTTCGTGGCCGCTTGTGGCGCTCATCAGCGCCTTCATCTATCTCGCCGGCACGTGGGCGACCGGCCAATCACCCGGCATGCGCTTCGCCCACATTCGCCTCGTGCGCCCCGAAACCGGCGGGCCGCCCGGCTTCGCACGCGCTGCTGTCCGGGCCGCGCTGCTGTTGCCGGTCATCGTGGCGGTGGTCCTGTTGGCCGATGCCATCCTGCCGCAGGAGACCCGGTCGTTCGCGAACCGGCCGACGGTCGTGTACGCCTCGGTTGGGCTGGTGCTGTTCGGCGCGCTCACGCACCTCTGGGCGCTGGTGGACCCGCGATCCCGCGCGCTGCACGACGTCCTCGCCGGTCTCGCCACCGTCCACGACGTGCGAGCCGCCCGTATCGGCCGCCTCACCTGAGCGCCCGGCCGTTTCGCCATGCGGCTGATAGCTGCGGTGCGAGCCAGTTCTGCGAATCCGCTGCTCCCAACCGCACGATACGCCGGTGAATCGCCGGCTGCGAATCCTTGCACTCCTCATCGCGGTAACCTTCGCGATTGTCCCCGCCCTCGCCATCGCGCAGGCGCCCGAGGACCCGCCCCGCCTTTCCGGCGCCGTCACCGACCTTTCCGAGAGCGCCGATGTGTCAACGCCCGACGCCGCGCTCTCGGAGCTCGAACGCGAGCGCAACTACCAGCTCTTCGCGCTGTTCGTCGATACCACCGGCGATTCGAGCATCGTCCAGTTCACTGACGACGTTGCGCGAACGAACAACCTCGGCGCGTCCGACGCCCTGCTCGTGGTCGCCGTCGAAGACCGCACGTACCAGCTCTGGCTTGGCGAGACCATCGCCGAGGAGGTCAGCGAGAGCGAGCAGAACAGCATCCTGGCGAACGACATCGAGCCACAGCTCCGCGACGGCGACTGGACGGGCGCGGTCGAGGCGGCGGCCGACGGCATCCGCTCCGAGTCCGGTTCCGGCAGCGGGATTGGCTTCGGCGGTGGGGCGGTACTTGGATTCCTCGCCCTCCCGTTGCTGCTCATCCTCGGCGTACCGCTGCTCTTCCTGTGGATCTCGCGGCGGCGCGGTGGGGTCGGGCCGGCCCGGACCGGCCGGAAGCGCAGGCCGCTGGTCGAACTCGAGGCCGACGCGAACACCCTGCTCCTCCAGCTCGACGAAGGGGTCCGCGAGGCCGAACAGGAGCTCGCGTTCAGCGAGGCGGAAGGCGACGACGCCCATCTCGCGGAGTTCAAGGACGCCATCGACCGGGCGAAGCAGCACCTGAGCCGCGGGTTCCAGTTGCGACAGCGGTTCGACGACAACAAGACCGGCGACGCGGAGGAGGCCCGTTCCCTCCTCGATGGTGTCATCGACGAATGCGAGGCAGGCCGGAAGCTGCTGCTCGCCCAGTTCGAGCGGCTGAACAAGCGCCGCGACTTCGAACGCGAAGCCCCCGCGACGCTCGAACGGCTCCCCGCCGAAGCCGATGCGCTGGAACGCCGCCTGCCCGCCGCCGAACGCACCCTCGCGAGCCTCCAGACCCAGGCCGAGACCGCCTGGCAGCCCGTGGCCGGCAACATCGAAGAGGCCCGCAAGCGCGTGGAGCTTGCGCGCGAGGCCATCGAACGCGGCGCGGAGTTGTCCGGCAGCGACCGGGCGGGTGCAGCGCGCGAGGTACGGATGGCCCAGCAGGCGCTCTCGGAGGGGAACGTGCTGCTCGATGCCATCGAGAACCTCGAGAAGCAACTCATTGAGGCGCGAACCGGCCTCGCCTCCATGCTCGCCGAAGCGGAGGAATCGATGCTGCGTGCGAGCCAACTGGCGACCAGCGAAGGCCGCCCCGCTCCCGAACTCGAGTCCATCCGAACCCGCATACAGGAGGCGCGCGAGAAGGCCGCGGCACACCCGCCCGACCTCATCGCGGCCTACCAGCTCGCCCGCCACGCCGACGCCAGCGCCGATGAACTCGTCGCTTCGCTGCGTACCGCCGGCGAGGAGACGCGGCGCGCGAAGGCTGCGGTCGCGAACGAACTCGCTGCTGCTCGCGCCGCGTACACCCGCGCTTCGGACTTCATCCGCGGGCGGCGGGGCTCGGTCGGCTCCGAAGCCCGGACACGGCTCGCGGAAGCGCAGCGCCGCCTCGACATCGCCGAAGACCTCCGCGAATCGGACCCGCCGCAGGCGCTGAACGAATCGCGCCGCGCCAGCCGCCTCGCCGACGAGGCGTATTCGCTCGCCGCACAGGACTTCGGCGAGCGACAGGCGTGGGGCGCCGGCACCAGCTGGGGCAGCTCCGGCTCGTGGCTCCCCGGGATGATCATCCTCGGCGGAATGATGGGCGGCGGCGGGTTCGGCGGCTTCGGTGGCGGCCGCCGTCGCGGTGGATGGGGCGGGTTCGGTGGCATCGGCCGTTCGATGGGCGGAGGGTTCGGCGGCTTCGGCGGCGGCCGCTCACGCGGTGGCCGCTTCTAGACGGAATACCCGGGCCCCGCCCGGTTCACTACGGAGGACCCCATGGCAACTACCATCCTTGGCCGAATGGGCCAGCTCGTCCGCGCGAACATCAACGCGATGCTCGACCGCGCCGAGGACCCCGAGAAGATGCTCGACCAGCTCATCCGCGACTTCACGAACAACATCCGCGAGGCCGAAGAGGCAGTCGCGCAGACGGTCGGCAACCTGCGGCTGCTCGAAGACGACAACCGCGAGGCCGAGCAGGCAAAGGCCGAGTGGGGCCAGAAGGCCGCGGCTGCATCGAAGAAGGCGGACGAATTGCGCGCCGCCGGCAACATCTCCGAAGCCGATCGGTTCGACGAACTCGCCAAGGTCGCGCTGCGCCGCCAGATCAGCTTCGAAGACCAGCTCAAGACCTTTTCCGTCCAGATCGCGCAGCAGACGGAGCTCACCGACAAACTGAAGGACGGCCTGAACAAGCTTCGCCTCCGTCGCGAGGAGCTCGTGCAGAAGCGCGACGAACTCGTCAGCCGCGCCCGGCTCGCGAAGGCCCAGACGCAGGTGCAGGAAGCCGTCCGCGAGGTCTCGGTGATGGATCCGACGAGCGAACTGAGCCGCTTCGAGGAGCGCGTTCGCCGCGAAGAGGCCCGCGCCCGCGGTATGGAGGAGGTGGCAGCCTCGTCGCTCGAAGAGCAATTCGCCGAACTCGAAGACTCCGAGGATGCCCTCGAAGTGGAGGCACGCCTCGCGGCGCTCAAGACCACGACCTGACCGCTCCGCCAGCGGGGTTCGCCGAGCGGGCGGCCTGCCCGTGCGTCCCCGCTGGCTGCTGAGCGGACACTGTCTGCTGCGCGCTGATCCCGATAACCCGCCGCCCTAGTACGCTATCCCCATGCCCGTCGATCAGGATGCCCTCGATGCTGTCGCGCTCAGCCGCGACGAGTACGACCTGCTCGTCCAGCGCCTCGGCCGCGAGCCGAACGAGGTCGAGCTCGGAATGTTCGGCTCGCTCTGGAGCGAGCACTGCGGCTACAAAAACAGCAAGCCGCTCCTTCGCCTCTTTCCGACCGGCGGCGACCGCGTCCTGACACAGGCCGGCGCCGAAAACGCCGGCGCCATCGACATCGGCGATGGCCTCTGCGTCGTCATGAAAGTCGAATCGCACAACCACCCGTCGGCCATCGAGCCGTTCCAGGGTGCGGCCACCGGCGTGGGCGGCATCGTGCGCGACATCTTTGCGATGGGCGCCTACCCGATCGCGATCCTCGATTCGCTGCGATTCGGCCCGCTCTCCGATCCGCAGAATCGCTATCTGCTCGAGGGCGTAGTCGGCGGGATCGGGTTCTACGGGAACTGTCTCGGCATCCCCACCGTTGGCGGCGAGGTCAACTTCGCCGGCGCCTACACCGGCAATCCGCTCGTCAACGCTATGTGCGTGGGCCTCGCCGAGACGAAAAAGCTGGTTTCCGCGAAGGCGCAGGGCGTCGGTAACGCGCTTCTGCTCGTGGGCGCCGATACCGGGCGCGACGGTATTCACGGCGCCAGCGGCCTCGCCAGCCGGACCGACCCCGAGGCTCGCTTCGAAGAGATGCGCCCCGCGGTCCAGGTCGGCAACCCCTTCCTCGAAAAGCTCCTGATGGAGGCGTGCTACGAACTCGCCTCCCAGTACGGCGACTGGATCGTGGGTATCCAGGACCTCGGCGCAGCGGGCCTCACCAGTTCGGTGGTCGAATGCTGCGACCGCGGCGGTTCGGGCGCTGTGCTCGAACTCGCGAATGTGCCGCGCCGCGAAGAGGGCATGACCCCGTACGAGATCATGCTCAGCGAAAGCCAGGAGCGGATGCTCATCATCGCGAAGCGCGAGCACGTCGCCGACGTCAAGGCGCTGTTCGAACGCTGGGAACTCCACTGCGCGGAGATCGGCCAGGTCACCGACGGCAACGAAGTGGTCGTGATGGACAACGGCGTCGAGGTCGCCCGCGTCCCGACCGCCATTGCGACGGAGCCGCCCTATTACACCCGCGACGGCGTGCCGCCCGCCGAAGTCCTCGAACTGAACGAGTTCGACCTCTCGAGCCTGCCCGACCTCCAGCCGGGCGATGCGACGGCGGTGCTGCTGCGGCTCCTCGCGCGTCCGAACATCACCAGCAAGCGCCCCATCTTCCGGCAGTACGACCACATGGTGCTCGGCAACACGGTTGTGGCACCCGGCGGCGACGCGGCGGTCATTCGCATCCCGAACACCAACCGCGGTATCGCCGTTACCACCGACTGCAACGGCCGTCTCTGCTATCTCTCGCCGTACGCCGGTGGCGCCATTGCCGTGGCCGAAGCCGCGCGGAACGTCGTGTGCACCGGAGCTGCCCCGGTCGCCGTCACCGACTGTCTGAACTTTGGCAACCCCGAGAAGCTGGACGTGTACTGGCAGCTCTCGCAGGCTGTGCACGGCATCTCCGAGGCCTGCTCGGTGTTCGACACGCCGGTGGTCAGCGGCAACGTCAGTCTCTACAACGAAACCGAAGGCCGCCCGGTCTACCCGACGCCGGTCATCGGCATGCTCGGGATCCTCGAAGACGTCTCGCGCCACCTTGTCGCCGGCTTCCAGCGGCCGGGCAGCGAGGTCTGGCTGCTCGGCGCCGGGGTCGAACAGGACGCCGCGTCGCTCGCGGGCAGCGAATACCTCGAAGCGGAGCACGGCAAGGTCGCCGGGCTCCCGACGGTGGACCTCCAGGCCGAGCGCCGGCTCCATCAGCTCGTTCTTCGGCTCAACGAAGAAGGGCTGCTGCTCTCCGCGCACGACTGCTCGGAAGGCGGCCTCGCCGTGGCCCTCGCCGAATCCGCCATCCTCGGCGAGTGTGGTTTCGAAGCCAGCGCCGAAGTGACCGGGCGCCTCGACGCGGCGCTTTTCGGTGAAGCGCAGGGCCGCATCGTTGTGAGCCTCCGCCCGGACGAATTCCGGCAGGGTGGCGGCAGCGCACGCCTCACCGACCTCGCGCGCGAACTCAACGTGCCCGTCGCCCGGCTCGGGACCACCACCGATAACGGGGCCTTCCGCTTCGGCCCGATCGAAACCACGGTCGCGGGGCTCCGCGAAA